>DATFEU010000038.1:0-14092 GCA_035250725.1 Actinomycetota bacterium | reverse complement strand
GAGGCTCTATCAGCAGCTGTTGGCGCTGGATCCCGAGAACAAGTTCGCCTACTACAACCTAGGCCTCATCGATCAGACGCAGGGCCGAACCGACGCCGCGGCCGCGAACTACACGGAAGCGCTGACCATCGATCCCGGATTTCGAGCCAGCGCTGTTCACCCTGGCGATCATCCGAGCCGACCAGGGCTCGTCCGACGAGGCCATCGAGCTCTACCGCCGCATCCTGGCGGCGAACCCCGATGACGCGGCCGCACGCTTCAACCTCGGCTTCCACCTCCTCGACGGGGGGCATCGCGGAGAGGACGCGCCGAGCTGGCAGCCGCGGTGGAGCTTCGATCCGTCGCCTCGAGTCACGGATCCCCGAGGGCCTGGTCGTCGTGGTCGGCGCGACCGGACCCTGAGGCCCCCTCGGTCACACGCCGCGGGCGCGCCAGGCGCCGCGGGGCCACGGCCAGCGCCAACAGCGTGGCCATGCCGACGAGCAGCAGCACGTCGTAGCGGGGGAACGGCTCGTACTCGAACGTCAGCAGGTGCTCCCCCGGTGGGACGCTGCGCCCCACGAAGCTCGGCGCGATCATCTCGGGCTCCACCGGGATGCCGTCGAGCGTCACCTGCCAGCGCGGGTCGAACGACGTCTTCAGCATCACGAGGGACGGCCGGTCGGCGACCACGGTCGCGCGAGCGAACCCGTCGCGGAGGTCGACCTCCTGCTCGACCACGGTCCCGGGCGGGTCCTCGGGACGCTCACCGGCGCCGATCGTCGGATCCGGCGCGGCGTGGCCCTCGAACGCGATGCCCGGGTGCAGTCCGAGACCGACCTGCTCCGAACGCAGCCAGTCCGCGACGTTCAGGCCGAGGTTCGTCCGCCCCGCCTCGATCGGCGGCAGGACGTCCACGAGATCGACGTAGTCGGCGCTCGGGACCTCCCAGAGCACGTGCCGGCCTCGCTGCGCGATCCGTTCGGCGTTGGCGGGCGGCGACCGGTCCTCCTCGAGGATCAGGTACCGCACCGCGAACAGGTCGTAGTGCGTGGCGTTGCGATCGTTGAACCGGAACTCGATCGGCGAGGAGAGCGACCACGTCGGACGGGTGAACCCGACGTGGTCGAGGCTCTGACCGAGGAGAACAGCGTACATCGGGACCTGCGCGATCTCGTAGTCCGCCCCCCAGTTCGAACGCAGGCCACCATAGAACCTGCCGGGGCCGCGCGCCTGAGCGATCTCGACGAGCTCGGAGACCTCCGCCCCCTCCGTGGCGTCGGCGACGGCCTGCTCCGCGATCCACCGTCCGCTCGTCGTCGCCCACGACGCCCGCTCCCCGAACGCCGGCGCGAGGAACGCGACCGCCGCGCACGCGGCGATGAAGCCGGCCGCCGCCGGCGTCGAACGGATCGGCCCGATCCGGCGCAGCCAGCCGAGCGCGATCTGCCCGAGTCGAACGGCGCCCACGCCCGCGAGGTAGAGCCCGGTCAGATGGACGCCGGAGATGAACCGACGGAAGAACAGGTCCCCGGAACCGGGGAGCAGCCGGAGCAGCGACCCCCAGGTCGTCCTGCCGAAGAACAGCACGATCGACAGCACGAACAGCCCGAGCAGCACGCGGGCGCGTTCGTCGCGCCGGAACCGCCATGCCGCGGTGACCAGGCCGGCCGCGACGAGGATCGTGACCATCGGAAACCGCCCTCGGTCGAACAGCTCGCCGCTCGCGAACCAGGCCATGATCTGCCTCGCGCCAAACGAGTCGTAGTGGACCGTCCCTCGCGAGAACTCGTCGTTGACCGTCCAGACGCGGTCGGCGACGAGCGGGACGACCACCCACGCGCCGACGAGCAGGCCCCCGAACGCGACGATCGCGGCGCGTCCGATACGCCGCAGGATCCCCAGCCACTTCACGAGGACGAACACCCCGAGCGAGAGCAGGGCCAGGTACCCCGTGAGCAGGTGGCACGCGACGGCGAGCGCCAGCACCAACGCCGTCAGCCAGTAGGAGCGCCCCTGCGACACCGAACGCCACGACAGCCCCCAGGCGAACGGCAGCAGCCACATCCCCCACAGCTGCGCCCAGGTTCCGTAGCCGCGCCAGGCGTAGCTCCCCCACTCGTAGCCGAGCGTCGCCTCGCTCGCGAGGAGGGGCGAGCAGACCGCGGCGATCGCAGAGACCCACGGGCCCCAGCCGAGCAGCCGACCGCCGGCGTAGACGGCGATCGGCCACAGAGCCATCCCCAGATACAACGTCCAGGAGACAGCTTGGCCGGGCCCGAGGACAACGGCCAGGTACCCGCCGAGGATGTGCGGGAGGCTCTGGTAATGGTGGAACCGGGACGAACCGAGGGACAGGTCCGGGTACCAGCCGTCGAGCGGGAGGTGCCCGTCCTCGATCCGGTCGTTCGCCCACGCGACCATCGACAGATGGACCGAGGCGTCGTTCAGGTAGCCCACCGGCCGCGCCTCCGCCCGGAGCGCGACCAGGTTGAACAGGATCACCGCGCCGACGGCGACGAGGGGCCATCGCGAGCGCGAGGGGCGGGCCACCTCGCTCGGTTCGGCGGGTTCCGTGGTCTCGTCGCGTTCGGGCAGCGTCTCGCGCACGGCCTCATGTTCGCACGGACGCCGGGACCGGCCGCACAGGCGGCCGGGCTGGGTGTAGTCCCCACGAAGGTTGTTGACACGGCGAGAGCCTCCCTCACGGTTTGGGGCTTTGCACAGTCCCGGCCGTGAAAGGAGGCTCTCGTGGCCCATCGTAGGGCGAAGCTCACGCCGTTCGGCAGGTTGCTCATCGCCGAGCGGGTGCTCGAGCTGGGATGGACGGCGGCGGAGGCGAGCTAGGCCGTCGCCGCGACCTCGGCCGCGCCCTTGAGCCGGTTGGTGTCGATCGCGATCCCGGGGCCCATCGTCGTGGCGATCGTGAGGGTCTTCACGTACTTGCCCTTCGCGGCGGACGGCCTCACACGCAGGATCTCCTCGATGACGACGAGATAGTTCTCGAACAACTGCTGCTCGGAGAACGACTTCTTGCCGATGATCGCGTGGACGTTGCCGCTGCGGTCCGTCTTGTACTCGATCTTGCCGCCCTTGATGTCCTGCACCGCCTTGCCGATGTCGTTCGTCACCGTCCCGGTCTTGGGGTTGGGCATGAGCCCGCGTGGCCCGAGCACGCGTCCCGCCTTGCCGACCGCCGCCATCATGTCCGGGGTCGCGACGGCGGCCTCGAAGTCGATCGTGCCGCCGATCACCTGCTCGACGAGCTCCTCACCCCCCACCACGTCGGCGCCCGCCTCCTTGGCCTCGGTCGCCTTGGGGCCCTGCGCGAACGCGGCCACGCGCACGGACTTCCCGGTTCCGTTCGGCAGCGAGACGGTACCTCGGACGAGCTGGTCGGCCTTGCGCGGGTCGACGCCGAGCCGGGCCGCGAGCTCGACCGTCTCGTCGAACTTCGCGTCCGGGAACTCCTTCAGCGCCCTGATCGCGTCGCCGGGCGTGTACTCGCGGTCCTCTTCGAACGTCGCCGCAGCCTGCGTGTACCGCTTCCCGCGGCCGCTCATGCGACCACCTCGACGCCCATGCTGCGCGCCGTGCCGGCCACGATCTGCATCGCGCCGTCGACGTCGTTGGCGTTCAGGTCGGCCATCTTCTGCTCGGCGATCCGCCGGAGCTGGTCCTGGGTGAGCCTGCCGACCTTCTCGCGGTTGGGCTCGCCGGAGCCCTTCTCGAGCCCGGCGGCCTGCTTGATCAGCTCCGCCGCCGGCGGCTGCTTGGTGATGAACGAGAACGACCGATCCTCGTAGATCGTGAGCTCGGCGGGGATCACCTGTCCCGCCTGCTGCTGTGTCTGCTCGTTGTACTGCCGGCAGAACTCCATGATGTTCACGCCGTGCTGGCCGAGGGCCGTTCCGACGGGCGGGGCCGGCGTCGCCTGACCGGCCCGGATCTGGAGCTTGACGACGGCGAGCACCTTCTTCTTCGCCATCCGTGCTTCACCTCCTGCGGTGTTGGCGGCCGGATCGTCGCCGGCCTCCCGCTGTCGTAGGGGTCTAGACCTTCGCCACCTGGTCGAAGGACAGCTCGACCGGGGTTTCCCGGTCGAAGATGTTGACGAGCACCTTGAGCTTGCTCTGGTCGAGATTGATCTCGCTGATCGTCCCGTTGAAGTCCGCGAACGGCCCCGAGATGATCCGCACCACGTCGTTCTCCTCGAACCCGAGCCGGAACGTCGGCTTCACTTC
Source organism: Actinomycetota bacterium (assembly GCA_035250725.1). Classification (GTDB taxonomy): domain Bacteria; phylum Actinomycetota; class UBA4738; order UBA4738; family HRBIN12; genus DASSJM01. The sequence goes on along the minus strand of DATFEU010000038.1, from coordinate 9,869 downwards.
TTCCTTCTTCACCGCGAGGATCTTCTCGACCTCTCGGCGCGAGAGCGGCGTCGGCTTGCTGCCGGTGCCGGCGGCGACGAAGCCCGTCACCCCCGGCGTGTTCCGGACGACGTACCAGGAGTCGTTGTCGTACACCATCTTCACGAGCAAGTAGCCGGGAAAGACCTTGCGCTGCACGACCTGCTTCTTGCCGCTCTTGATCTCCATGACGTCTTCCATCGGGATGTGGACGTCGAAGATCTTGTCCTCCATCTGCATCGTGTGGATGCGGGACTCGAGGTTGGTTTTCACCTTGTTCTCGTAGCCGGCGTACGTGTGCACGACGTACCACTCGCCGGGCCCTCGGAACGGATCGCTTCCGGCCTCGAACGCCTCGTCGGGCTCCTCGGCCTCGACCGGTTCGGCGGTGGGCGCCGCGGTCTCGGTCGGTGGCTCGGTCGGTTCGGCGTTCTCGGTCTCGGTGGTCGCAGCGGCCTCCGCCGTTTCGGTCACCTCGGCCGACTCCGGTGCTTCCACCGACTCGATGGGCTCGGCCGACCCCGGCGTATCGCCTTCGGTGGTCTCGGCGGCTTCGGCCGCTTCAGCCCGCTCGACGTCGGCGGCGATGCCCTCCATGTCGTCTGCGAGCTCGCCGACGATCGCGGCGTCGCTCATCGCCTCGACCGACCTCGCGTCCTGGACGGCCTCCACCACGGTCTCCTCGAGCGCCTCCGCGATCGCCTCGTCCGCGATGGCCTCCTGGACGTCGGCGTCCGCGGCCGCCTGCGCGACGGCGTCCTCGAGCTCGGAGCCTTCGAGCCCGGCCTCGGCCGCCTCCTGGGCGCGCTCCTCGTACGCCTGCTGGATCGCGGCGTCCGACGAGGCCTCCACAGACTCGGCGTCCGCGATCGCTTCGGCGACGGTCTCGTTCAGCGCGGCCTCGATCGCCGCGTCGGCGACGGCCTCACGTTCCGCGGCCTCCTCGAACGCCTCGATGACCCGCTCGCGCGGGTCGTCGGCGTCCTTCCCGGGCTCCTCGTCCGTGGTGGACGGGGTGCCTTCGGGGACGGCTTCGTCCGATGGATTGACCGGGGATCCACTCATGGGGTTCGTGCCTCAGCTCGTGAACACGTTCAGGACGAACTTGGAGAAGACGACGTCGAGCCCGAACACGTACGACGTCATCACGACGACCGTGACGAGCACGACGATCGTGTAGGTCATCAGCTCTTGTTTGGTGGGCCAGATGACCTTGCGGAGCTCCTGCCGGACCTCTTTCAGGAACTGCCGAGCACCCGTGCGCTCCTTCTTCTGCTGGAGCTGGGCCCGGCGCGCTGCGGCCGAAGCCTGGGCACGTTCGACCTGGGTGCCCTGGCGGCGCTGCGCTCGCTTCATCTGCCTGTTCATCGTGCTCCCTTGCAGGGGCGGAGGGACTCGAACCCCCAACCGCCGGTTTTGGAGACCGGTGCTCTACCAGGTTGAGCTACGCCCCTCCGTGGAACTCCGGTTCCTGCCGGAAGGCGGGGACTCGGATGCCAAGTATAGGGCGGCCCCGAAGGGGCGGCAAAGGTGCCGCCCCTTCGGCCTTCTCGAGTTCCCGCAGGTCAGTCTCGATATTCCGCCCGGGAGAAGCCCAGCGCCCTCGCGCGTCCTCGAGGCGGGCGTGTTCCTCCAGGTCGTGTCCTGCCGACGGAGGAACCGCGCTCAGCCTGCCCAGCTGATCCGATCGAGTGGCGAGGGCTCACTCGGGGCTCGGAAACACGATCCATGAGGTGCGTGATGTTGTACAGGCGCTCTCCTACACTCTTGCGGACGCGCCGCGCCGGCCCCGGAATGCGAGCGCACACATGCAACAGCGGGATCCTTCCCCCCCGCCCGCTGAGCGGGGGAAGCGGCGCAGCCTGTTCGGGAGCCGACCCGAACCACCCGATGCACCCCCCGGTCTTCCGCCATCGGCCGCCGAACGCGCCGAGACGGTGATCGCCTCCTACCAGGAGATGATCCAGGAGCAGCTCGACGAGGGGCTGCGGTCGATCCAACACACGGCGAACACGCTGATGCACGACATCGCCGCCGAGGTCTGGCGGAGCGCCGGCGGCGACAAGCAAGCCGTCGGCACCTCGATGCTTCAGGAGCTCTCTCGCGACCAGGCGATCCGGTCCCTGATCGCCCACTCGGACGAGCGGTTCCAGGCGCTCGCCGCGCGGACCGGCCGGCTCGAGGACACGATGAACCTGCTGGCCGAATCGATCCGCGCCGCCAGCGAGCAGATCGAGCGCAGCGCGGACGCGCTCGCGGAGTCGCCCGGAGCGGCGCTCGGCGTCGGCCAGCTCCGGGCGCAGCTCGACGAGGTCACGCGGCAGGTGGGGACGGCGTTCCGCACGCTGGCCGATCGCGATCAGGCCGTCGTCGAGACCGTCCAGGAGCAGATCCGCGAGCACGGCGAGCTCATCACCCGGGAGACCTCGCGGATCTCGGAGGCGATGGAGGCGTACGTCCAGCAGGGCGTCCGGGCCATGGGGCAGCTCGCCGGGAGCGCGGACTCGAGCGTCGAGGAGTTCGCCCACCGGGAGGAAGAGGTCTCGAACCGCGTCAACGAACTCGTCGAGCGGCAGATGTCTGAGCTCGGCGAGCAGCTGCAGCTCCTGTACGACCGGACCGCGATCGCGGCCACCTCGCTCCATGAGCTCGTCTCCTCGCTCGCCGACCGGATGAGCATCGAGTCGAGGGAGGCGGGGAGCGAGACGCACGAGGCCGTGATGGGCGCGATGCGTCAGCTCGGCGACGAGACGCGTGAGGCCGTGACGGGCGCGACGCGTCAGCTCGGCGACGAGACGCGTGAGGCCGTCTTGGACGCGGCGCGCGCGGCCGCCACCGCGGTCAACCGGACGATCGAGGAGCGAGTGATCGGCCTGGCCCAGCTGGTCCGGGCGGACTCGGAAGCGATCCGCGACGAGCTCGTCCGGCGGACCGCTCAGATCGACGAGCGGCTCGCGACGGTCCTGGACGAGCGGCTCGTCGGCGCCACCGACCAGACGCTGGAGGTCATCGACCGCAACATGATCCGGATGGTCGACGCCCTCGAGACCCACTTCGAGCGCCTCGGCGGGCAGGTCGGCGAGCGCGCGGCGACGTCGGTCGACCTCGCGATCGGCGCGCGTTTCGACGACGTTCTCGCTCGGCTCCACGATTCGGCGGCCGTGATCGAGCGGAGCGGCTCGGAGGTCCGGTCCGTCCTCGACGAACGGCTGTCCTCGCTCGACGAGCGGTTCGCCTCGCTCGACGAGCGATCGACCGCATGGGACCAGCGGTTCGCCGCGCTCGACGGGCGATTCACGGCGCTCGCCAAGCTCACCCGTTCGGACAGCGAGGCGATCGCCAGCCAGATCCTGGCCGACCAAGACGTCACGAAGCAGGCGCTGCGCGCGATGAAGGAACTCCAGTCGAGCCTTCCCGCCGAGGTCATCCAGATGGTCGAGCAGCGCTTCGCGTCGCTCGCCGAATCGATCGAGCGCTCGAACGAGATGCTGGCCGATCGCATCGACCGGATGGCCGAGTCGCTCGGACAGCGTCAGAACGACGACATCCAGATCGTGATCGACCGCATGGGCGACGCGATGCACGCCCTCGCGAGTCTCGGCAAGGGCGGCCCGGGCACGGCGACCGCGATCGAGATCGACTAGCCCATCCGGCGTCGGCCGATCGCCTCAGGCGAGCCGGATCTCGGCCTCGCTCCGCCGGATCGGCCATTCCGTCCGGCCGCCGCGCTCGACCCGAACCCAAACCTCGAGCACGGCGGTGCGCGACCGGGGATCGAGCGAACGGACCATGCCGCCGCTCTGGATCGTCTCGCCCAGGAACACGGGCGCGCGGAACTGCACCTTCAGACGGGTGAGGGCCCGCGGGTCGCCGAGCCACTCGACGAGCGCGGAGGCGAGCGTTCCCATCGTGAGCATCCCGTGCGCCACGATCCCGGGCAAGCCGGCCGCACGCGCGACCTCGTCCTTGCGATGGAGGGGGTTCAGGTCGCCCGAGGCCTGCGCATAGGCCTCGACGTCCTCCCGGGAGAGGACGCGCTCGGATACCGGGAGCTCCTGTCCGACCGAGAGGTCCTCGAACCGGACGCTCACGTGCCGTCCCGCAGGATCAACGTGCTCCGGGCCACGACCACGAGCTCCCCGGCGCCGTCGCGGATCTCGGTCCTGATGGCGAGGAACTCGGTGTCGCCCTTGCCGCGGATCGCGTCGATCGTCGCGTGCGCGACGATGGTCTCCCCCACCTCGACGGGACGCTCCCAGCGGTACTCCTGATCGCCGTGGAGCACGCGGGCCAGGTCGACACCCAGGTCGGGATCGCGAACGACGTTGACGAGGCCGGCTGCGATCTCCGGCACCGTCACGAACGTGGGGGGCACCCCACCGCCCCGATACGAGACCGCCTCGGCGAACGCGCGCACGCGCTCGGGATCGACGTCGACCCGGACCGGGGGGTACGTCTTCCCGACGAGGTCGGCGTTCAGCGGCATCCGCATCCCCGTCGTTCGGCCGACATCGATGTCGGACGGGCGGCCGTCTCCCTTGCGACCGATTCACAGCGCCCCGGCACGCTGCGAACCTTCCCACCGTGCGCGGGAGGCGGCAACCTCGAAACCCATCAGTGGAGGGGATCGCCGAGCATGCGTGACTCGACCCTCCTTCGGCCCTACGATCGGCGGACCCATGGCCGGTAGCGGGAACGGATCCGGGACCGGGAACGGGAAGGCCGGGGCAACCCGCAAACCCATCACGGTCCTCATCGCCGACGACGAGCGGACGTTCGGCGAGGCGCTCGAGGTCGCACTCGAGCGCGAGAAGGACCTGCACGTGGTGCACGTCGCCACGGACGGTCGCGACGCCATCGAGTCCGTCGGGTTGCATCGCCCCGACGTCGTGCTGATGGACGTGACGATGCCCGGGATGAGCGGCCTCGAGGCCACGAGAAGGATCAAGGAAGCGGACCCCGACGCGGCGGTCCTGATCCTGTCCGGGGAGGACGACGAGCACATGCTCGCCCGTGCCGTTCAGGCCGGGGCCACGGGCCTGATCCGCAAGACCGAGGGCGTGGTCGACGTCGCGTCGACCGTCCGCCGGGCGCACCGCGGCGAGTCGATCCACGACGACGACGAGGTCGAGATCGCACAGCGTCGGTTCCGGCACCGCCGGGAAGTGGACGACGACGTCAAGGGCCGGCTGGACCGTCTCACGCCGCGCGAACTCGAGATCCTGTCGGCGATGGCGAGCGGCCGCGCGCCCACCGAGATCGCGGACTCGCTCGGGATGAGCCCGAACACGCTGCGGACGCACACGCAGAACGTGCTCACGAAGCTCCGTGTGCACTCGAAGATGGAGGCGCTCGTCTTGGCGATCCGCCACGGCAAGGTGGCGACGGTGGACCTGCCCGAGGCGGCCGAGTCACACCTCGGCTGATCCGGCCTAGCGTTCGAACCCGAGACCCAGCGACGCCCGCGCCTCCGAGAGCCGCGCGTTGGAACGATCGCGCTCCGAGAGGGTGGGCCGGCGGTCGGGCCAGTCGATCCCCAGGTCGGGGTCGTCCCACGCGACGCCGAACTCGTCGCCGCCCGTGTAGATGCGGTCGACGAGGTACCCCAGGAGGAGCTCCGTCTCCGCGTAGTATCCGTGCGCGACGCCCGGCGGGATGTACAGGGCCGAACTCGCCTGTTCGGCGTCCAGCCGGACCGAGGCCGCCCGACCTTCGGTCGGTGATCCGGCGCGGAGGTCGGCTAGGCCGACGAACGCCGACCCGGCGAGCACGACCCAGTAGTCGGCCTGCTCGCGGTGCACGTGCAGACCACGCAGCACGCCGGCGCGCGAGCGCGAGGCGTTCGCCTGCACCATCGCGTCCGCTCCCGGCAGCCAATCCTGTCGGAAGATCTCGCTGACGCTCCCCCGGTCGTCGTCGTGCGCGACGAGGTCGCGCAGGACCACGCCCTCGATCGGGACCTCCCGGATCGAACCACCCATGGTCGCTATCGGGTCTCGCGGTGGAGCGTGTGCCGTCGCTCCCAACGGCAGTACTTCTTGAGCTCGATCCGATCCCGGTCGTTCAGCCGGTTCTTCACGGTGACGTAGTTGCGCCGCCTGCACTCGGTGCAAGCGAGCGTGATCACCGGACGGTTGTCTCCCTTGGCCATGATCCCCTACTTGATGATGTTGGTCACGCGCCCGGCGCCCACGGTCCGGCCGCCCTCGCGGATCGCGAAGCGAAGGCCCTCCTCCATGGCGATCGGTGCGATGAGGTTGACGGTCATCTCGACGTTGTCGCCGGGCATCACCATCTCGACACCCTCGGGAAGGTGCGCCTGGCCGGTCACGTCGGTCGTGCGGAAGTAGAACTGCGGGCGATAGCCGTTGAAGAACGGCGTGTGGCGGCCGCCCTCGTCCTTGGACAGCACGTACACCTGTGCCCCGAAGTCGGTGTGCGGTGTGATCGTGCCGGGCTTGGCCAGGACCTGGCCGCGCTCGACGTCGTCCTTGTCGACACCTCGCAGCAGCACGCCGACGTTGTCGCCCGCCTGGACCTCGTCCAGGAGCTTGCGGAACATCTCGAGGTCGGTCGCCGTGGTCTTGGTGGTGTCCTTGATCCCGACGATCTCGACCTCCTCCATCTTGTTCAGGCGGCCGCGCTCGACCCGGCCCGTGACCACGGTGCCCCGCCCGGTGATCGAGAACACGTCCTCGATCGACATCAGGAACGGCTTGTCGACGTCGCGGGTGGGCTCGGGGATGTAGGTGTCGCAGGCGGCGAGCAGCTCCTCGATCTTGGCGATCCACTCGGCGTCGCCCTCCAGGGCCCTCAGCGCGGAGACCTGGATCACGGGCACCTCGTCGCCGGGGAACTCGTAGCCGGAAAGCAGCTCGCGCACCTCGAGCTCGACGAGGTCGAGCAGCTCGGGGTCGTCCACCATGTCGCACTTGTTCAGCGCGACCACGATGTAGGGCACGCCCACCTGTCGTGCGAGGAGCACGTGCTCGCGGGTCTGCGGCATCGGCCCGTCGGCGGCGGAGACCACCAGGATCGCCCCGTCCATCTGGGCGGCACCGGTGATCATGTTCTTGATGTAGTCGGCATGGCCGGGGCAGTCCACGTGGGCGTAGTGCCGGGTGTCGGTCTGGTACTCCACGTGGGCGATCGCGATCGTGATCCCGCGCTCGCGCTCCTCCGGCGCCTTATCGATCTGGTCGAACGGCGTGAAGTCGGCCAGGCCCTTGTCGGCTTGGACCTTGGTGATGGCCGCGGTCAGTGTGGTCTTCCCGTGGTCGATGTGACCGATCGTGCCGATGTTGACGTGCGGCTTGTTCCGCTCGAACTTCTGCTTCGCCATCCTCGTGCTCCTCCGAACGACCGTTCCGTTGGGCTCGTCTCGTAGCGGGGGCGGGAATCGAACCCGCGACACAGCGATTATGAGCCGCTTGCTCTGCCTCTGAGCTACCCCGCCCCGGCGAACAAGGCAGTCTACCGGCCGCCGGACCGGCCGCCACCCTGACCAGCGGTTTCGGGCTCGGCGGCTCGGTTCATCGAGCCGGAGAGGGGACTCGAACCCCTGACCCCCTCCTTACCATGGAGGTGCTCTGCCGACTGAGCTACTCCGGCGCCCTCGCCACGCGCACGCGCTGGTCATGATAGCGAGCGCCCGCGCCGTGGGACGATGAGGCGATGCGCGGGTTCGTGCTGATCGTCCTCATCCTCAGCGTTTCGTGTTCGGGCGAGGACGGCGAGCAGCCGCCGGCCCCCGAGGCCGAGGCCTCGGTCGTGATCCGGGCGGCGGACGGCCCCGTGGAGCTCGAGGTCGAGCTCGCGGACACGACCGAGGAACGCGCAACCGGGTTGATGGGGCGCGAGAGCATCGGACCGCACGACGGCATGGCGTTCACGTTCGGCGAGCCGACCGATGGGACGTTCTGGATGAAGAACACGCTCATCCCGCTCTCGATCGCGTTCTGGGACGAAGGCGGCCGGATCGTGGGGATCCTCGACATGGAGCCGTGCGCGGAGGACCCGTGCCCGACCTACGGCCCCGGCGTGCCGTTCGTCGGCGCGCTGGAGGTGGAGCAGGGGGAGTTCGAGGAGCGCGGGGTGAAGGTCGGCGACCGCGTCGAACTCACCACCTCGGCGGAACGATGACCGACGACTGCCTCCTCTGCCGCGCCGAACGCCTCTCGCCGTGGCACTTCGAGGACGACGAGTGCTGGATCACGGACTGCATGGTGTGCCGGACGCCGATGATCGTGTGGCGCCCCCACGGCCTCCCCGACGCCGAGGCGGAATCGCGGCTCCTCGGGCAGCTGGAGCGGATCGCGAGGGAGCGGTACCCGGAGGGGTTCTGGATCGACCCCGAACGACGGCGCATCCCCGATCACTGGCACGCGCATGCCAGGCCCGACGGCGGCTTCTTCGACCCCGCGAGCGACCTCCACGGCCGATTCGGCTGATTCAGGAGACGCGTTCCCACGGCTGGAACGTCGCCACCCCGCGGAGGTCGTCGCACGCCTCGCCGGGGGAGACGCACTCGGACTCGTCGATCCGGATCGTGCCCGAGGAACCCATCCCGGGTCGGAACGATCTCCATCGAGAAGCTCCCGGCGTCGGGCAACTGCGGGAAGCCCCAGGTGCCGTTCCATGTCCCCTCGAGGACCGCGGTTCCGGTGGGGCCGGGTATGGCGGTGGGACCGGTCGCCTCCTGGGTCGGCCCGGTGGGAGCGGTCCGCGCGGGGGCGGTCGCTCACCCCGCGACGTCCGTCGATCCGACCTCGCACCCCCCGAGCAGCGCGACGATCGCCGCGCCGGTCAACCACAAAGGCGCACGCCTGCCTCGGTTCCTCACTTCTCCCCCTCGCCTGCGTGGGGCCGGCGGGATCGGCGCACCAGGATGCCCGATGTCGGTCTGACCGCAGCTAGCCGACTCGGTCCCACTCGCCTCCGGGCGAGGCCACGGCGACGCCCCACGCGTGTGCGAAGCAGGGTGTGCACTCGGGCGTTACGGGGTCGAACGTGATCGCGTCCCCCCGGATCCGATAGCGGAACATGACGTCGTTGATCACGAGCCGGTTCTCTCGCACGATCTGATACGTGCCGTTGTCGACCTCTTCGCCGTTCTCGTCCCTCGAGCCGAAGGCACCGTCCGCCGTGAAGAAGTGCGAGTGGAGCCGCGGTTCCGCGCCCTTGCACGGGTCCTTCGGATCGAAGTCCAGCTCCCCGGCTGACTGCACCTGCGGCCAGAAGAAGGCACCCCAAATCATCTCCTGCATGTAGGCCTGGAGGCCGGCGTCGGCGTACGCAGCCGCCAGCTCCGAGCACTCGAGCGTCCGCGCCCATTCGCCGACCAGCGGGTCGACCAGCGCCGCGGCTTCGTCGACCCGCTGCCAGGTCTCGCCCGGGTACGCGACCGAAACGCTCCAGGCCGCCTCGAAGCAGTCCGGTGAGCAGTCCGGGATGACCGGCTCCAGCGAGAGCGTGTCGCCGTCGATCGAGAAGTCGAAGGTGACGTCCGGGAACTCCTTGGACACGACGAGCGTGTCCGTGTCGACGACCTCGTACGTCCCGTCGTCGACCGGATCGCCGTTCCAGTCCAGCGAGCCGAACTGCCCGTCGTCGGTGAAGAAGTGCGAGTGGGTACGAGGAACGGCTCCGTCACAGGGGTTCGACGCGTCGGCGATCTGTTCGGGGATGCGGACCCCGGGAACGAACCCGTTCCCGGCGACCCCTTCGAGGACCCACTGCTCGAGCCCCGCGTCGGTGAGCTCGGACACGAGCTCTTCGCAGGTCGTCTCGCGTTCCCAGGTCCCCACGATGCCCGGATCTGCCGCGGCGGGGTTCGCGCTCGGCTGACTCGC
>DATFEU010000031.1:0-4563 GCA_035250725.1 Actinomycetota bacterium | reverse complement strand
CCAGCCGGCCGGCGACCCCGTGCGCGAAGGCCGCGACCGTCGCCGCGTCGGCGACCTCGAGGCCGCGGGCGACGAGGCCCGCGATCATGCCCGTGAGGACGTCTCCCGTCCCGCCGGTCGCGAGGGCGGGCCCACCGGTGGGGTTGACCCGCACACGACCGTCCGGCGTCGCGATCATCGTCCTGCTCCCCTTGAGGAGCACCGTCGCCGACGCCCGCGCGGCGAGCTCGCGGACGTGGCGCGCGCGGCCGGCCTGCAGGTCCGCCACGGTCACGTCGGCGAGGCGCGCGAACTCTCCTGGGTGCGGCGTGAGCACGAGGTCGGCCTTGCGATCCGCGAGCTCATCCGCCCGCGAGGCGAAGGCGTTCAGCCCGTCGGCATCCAGGATCACCGGGACCTCGCTGGAGCGCACGACGCCGCGGATCCACTCCGACGTGGTTGGGTCCGTCGTCATGCCGGGTCCGAGCGCGAGCGCATCCGCCTCTCCGAGCACCGCGTCGAGCCGGTCGGACCCGCCCGAGATCGCGCCCGCGCCGGTCTCCGGCAGGTCGAGGAACACCGCCTCCCGCACCGCGCCCTCGACGACCGACAGGATGCCTTCGGGCACCGCGATCGCGACGAGCCCGGCGCCCGCCCGGTAGGCGGCTCGGCCGGCGAACCCGACGGCGCCCGTCATGCGGCGGGACCCGCCGACCACCAGGGCGTAGCCCGCGTCGCGCTTGTGTGTGTCCGGCTCGCGTCTCGGGAGCAGCGCCGCGACGTCCTCGCGTTCGACCACGAGGAGCTCGCTCCGGATCAGCTCGTCGGGGAAGCCGATCGGCTCCACCTCCACGATGCCCGCGAAGGCCGCACCCGGGTACAACACGACGCCGAGCTTCGCCGCGCCGAACGTCACCGTGATGTCGGCGTGCACGGCCTCGCCGTCGACGGCGCCGGTGGCGCCGTTCACGCCCGAAGGGATGTCGACGGCGACCACCGGCACGCCGGATCCCTCGAGCGCCCGGATCGCTTCCGCCGAGGCGCCCTCGGGGACGCCGCGGAACCCCGTGCCGAAGATCGCGTCGACCGCGACGTCGGCGCGACCCAGCTCGCGTTCGATCGCCGCCTCCGAGAACGGCCGTCGCCGGACGCCCGTGTCATCGAGCCGTCCCAGGTTCGTCGCCGCGGGCTCCCGGAAGGTCTCCTCGAGCAGGATGGTCGTCGCTCGAACGCCGGCCCGGTCCAGGTACCGGGCCGCGACGAGCCCGTCGCCCCCGTTGTTGCCCTTGCCGCACACGACGAGCGCCCGGCGCCCGTAGGCGCCGCCGAGCAAGCGGAGCGCGGCGTCGGCGACCTCACGGCCGGCGGCCTCCATCAGGTCGTCGGCGGTGATCCCGCGCGCCTGGGTCCGCTCGTCGAGCTCGGCCGCCTCGTCGGGCAGGAGCACCGGCTTCATGACGAGACCGCCACCGCGAAGGCGACCGCGTTCGCGCGTTCGTGGGTGAAGCTGATGAGCACCGCGGTCACGCCGATCTCGTCCGCCCGGAGCTTCGCGTTGCCGCGGAGGCGGATCTCGGGTGCCCCGCTCGGCGCCCGGGCGACGGAGATGTCCTGCCACCCACGGCCCCGATAGCCGCCGATCGCCTTGATCACGGCCTCGCGCGCGGCGAACCGGCCCGCGTACGACTCGGCCGGCCGCGCCTTCGAATCGCAGTACGCGCGCTCCTCCGGCGTGAACACGCGGTCGCGCATCGTGGGATGACGCCGGAGGGCACGCTCCATCCTCGCGATCTCGCAGATGTCGACCCCGAGGCCGAGGATCTCCACGCCGCTAGGGTAGCCGTCCCACCTCGCTCGGAGCGCTATTCGACCGTGACGCTCTTGGCGAGGTTGCGAGGCTGGTCCACGTCGCATCCCCGGAGCTTGGCGACGTGGTAGGCCAACAGCTGCAGCGGCGGCGTCACCACGACGGGCGCGAACAGCTCCGGCACCCGAGGAACGAACAGCACGTGCTCGGCGTACCTGCCGATCTCCTCGTCGCCCTCGCTCGCGACGGCGATCACCTTGGCGCCGCGGGCTCGAACCTCCTGGATGTTCGAGAGGACCTTGCGGTAGACGTGGCACTCGGTCGCGACGGCCACGACGGGGACCCCTTCCTCGACGAGGGCGATCGGACCGTGCTTCAGCTCCCCTGCCGGGTACCCCTCGGCGTGCAGGTACGACAGCTCCTTCAGCTTCAGCGCGCCCTCCAACGCCGCCGGGTACCCGGTGTGGCGACCGATGAACAGGACGTCTCCGGCGTGCTGGATCTCTCGAGCGAGGCTGATCACCTGCTCCGACAGGTCGAACGTGCGCGCGACCGCATCGGGCAGCCCTCGCAACCTGTCGACGATCTCGACGATCTCGACCGGGAACATCGCACCCCGCACCTGCGCGAGATACAGCGCGACGAGATGCAGGGCCGCCATCTGTGTCGCGAAGGTCTTCGTCGCCGCGACGCAGATCTCGGGTCCGGCGTGTGTGTACATCACCGCGTCCGCCTCACGCGCGAGCGACGATCCGATCGTGTTCGTCACCGCGAGCACCTTCGAACCCTGGCGCGCGGCGTGCCGCGCCGCTTCGAGCGTGTCGATCGTCTCGCCCGACTGGCTCACGGCGAGCGTGAGCGTGTCCGGTCCGAGCACCGGGTCCCGGTAACGGAACTCCGAGGCGATGTCGATCTCGACGGGGATGCGGGTCCAGTGCTCGATCGCGTACTTCGCCACGAGGCCGGAGTGGAACGCCGTCCCGCAGGCGACGACGAACACCTTGTCGATCTCCCGGAGGACGTCCGTGTCCACGTGGAGTTCGTCGAGCGCGAGGAGCCCTTGTTCGTTCACGCGACCCGCGAGCGTGTCCCGGATCGCGGCGGGCTGCTCCCGGATCTCCTTCAGCATGAAGTCGTCGAAGCCGCCCTTCTGCGCTCGTTCGATGTCCCAGTCGACCTCGAACGGCTTCGCCGGGACCTCCACGCCGTCGAGGTCGGTGACGCGGATGCCGCTCGCACGCACCTCCACCACCTGGCGCTCCTCGATCGGCACGACCGTTCGGGTCTTCTGGAGCACCGCCGGGATGTCCGATGCCAGCATGTTCTCGTTCTTGCCGAGGCCGACGATGAGCGGGGAGGAGACGCGGACGCCGACGATCACGTCCGGTTCGTCCAGTCCCAGCACCACGAGCGCGAAGGCGCCCTCGAGCGTGCGGACGGCGGCGCGAACCCGATCGGCGAACGTCCCCTCCTGCTCTTCGATCAGATGGGCGACGACCTCGGTATCGGTCTCGGACACGAGCCTGTGCCCACGTTTCTCGAGGGCCGCTCGCAGCTCGGCGAAGTTCTCCACGATGCCGTTGTGGATCACCGCGATGCGGTCGTCGCAGTCCGTGTGCGGGTGCGCGTTGCGATCGGTCGGCCCCCCGTGCGTGGCCCAACGCGTGTGGCCCATGCCGATCGAGCCGGTTGGGGCGCCTTCGGTCTCGAGCGCGGAGTCGAGCTCGCCGAGCTTGCCGGCCCGCTTGACGACGGACAGGCTGCCGTCGATCAGGGCCACCCCGGAGGAGTCGTAGCCCCGGTATTCGAGACGCCGAAGCCCGTCGAGGACGACCGGGAGCGCCGGATCCGGGCCCACGTAGCCCACGATGCCGCACATGAGGGCGACAAGGGTAGCAGTGGCGCGACCTGCGGTCGCTGGCTCTACCGAGCGATCGCGCGCGCGACGACGCCTGCGAGTGCCTCCGCGTGCCCGCGAGCGATCTCTTCGGTCTCGGCTTCGACCATCACGCGCACGAGCGGCTCGGTGCCCGAGGCGCGGACGAGCACCCGGCCCGTCCCGTCGAGCCGAGCCTCGCCGGCCCGGACGGCCTCCCAGACCTCCTCGGCCCCGTCGAGGCGCTCCTTGTGGGCGACCTCCACGTTGATCAGGACCTGCGGGAACCGCCGCATCACGCTCGCCAGCTGGCCGATCGAGACCTCCCGCGCGGCCGCGAGCGAGAGGAACCGGACGGCCGTGATGAGCCCGTCGCCGGTGGTGGCGTGCTCCCGGAAGATCAGGTGGCCCGACTGCTCCCCACCGAGCGCGAGATCGCGCTCGAGCATGCGCTCGAGGACGAACCGATCGCCGACCGCGGCGGAGACGACGCCGATCCCGTGTTCGTCCATCGCGCGATGGAACCCGACGTTCGCCATCACGGTGGCGACGACGGTGTCACTCGTGAGCGTTCCCCGGTCCTTCATCTCGACCGCGCACGCGGCCAGGACTTGGTCGCCGTCGACCACCCGGCCCTCCTGGTCGGCGAAGAGCGCTCGATCCGCGTCGCCGTCGTGCGCCACGCCGGCGTGGGCGCCGAGCGCGACGACGGCCTCGGCGACCACCTCGGGGTGAAGTGCTCCGGATCCGACGTTGATCTTCGAGCCGTCGGCGTCCGCGTTGATCGCGATGACCTCGGCGCCGAGCTTGCGGAGCACGTCGGGCGCGAACCCGCTCGCCGCCCCGTTGCCACAGTCAACGACGACGCGCATCCCGTCCAACGCCTGGTCGGCGCAGCCGA
>DATFEU010000011.1:0-4464 GCA_035250725.1 Actinomycetota bacterium | reverse complement strand
CGACGGCGTGCAGCCGTCCAACGAAGGACGCGGCTACATCCTGCGCCGGATGCTGCGACGCGTCGTCTCGCACGCACGACGGCTCGGGATCGAGCGGGACGTGACGCCGCCGATCGTCGAGCGCACGACCGAGCTGTTCGGTGACAGTTACCCCGAGCTCGTGGCGAACCGCGCGTACATCGAGCAGGTCGCGACCTCGGAGGAGGAGCGGTTCGCCGGCACGCTGCGGCAGGGGATGGCGCTGTTCGATGCCGAGGTCGATCGGGCGGAAGCCGGCGCGCGGATCCCGGGGGACGCGGTGTTCAAGCTGCACGACACGTTCGGCTTCCCGAAGGAGCTCACGCGCGAACTCGCCGAGGATGCCGGCCTCGAGATCGACGACGAGCGGTTCGAGGCGCTCATGACGGAGCAGCGGGAGCGGGCCAAGCGCAGCGCCCGGAAGGGGCGCGCGGACGAGGAGCTCGCCGGGGTCGCGGCCGAGGCGGGGAGGACGGAGTTCGTCGGGTACGTCTCGACCGAGTCGGAGGCACACGTGGTCGCCCTGCTGGACGACGACGGCAGGAGGGAAGTCGCCTCGGAGGGAGACGACGTCCGCTTCGTCCTCGACCGCACGCCGTTCTACGCGGAGTCGGGCGGGCAGGTCGGCGACCGGGGGCTCGTCCGGGGCGGCACCGGGACGGTCCGCGTCCTCGACGCGCAGTTCGGTCCCGGAGACGTGATCGTGCACACCGGGGTGGTCGAGTCGGGCGAGATCCGCGCGGGTGACGAGGTCCACGGTGAGGTCGACGCGGAACGGCGGGAGGCGACGGCGCGGGCGCACACCGCGACCCACATCGTGCACTGGACGCTGAAGCACCTGCTCGGCGAGCACGCCCGGCAGGCTGGGTCCCTCGTGGGCCCGGGTCGGCTCCGCTTCGACTTCCCGCACCACGCCGCGGTCGGGTGGAGTGCGCTCGAGGAGGCCGAGGGGATCGCGAACGCAAGGACGTCGTCGGACGACCAGGTCACGATCTACGAGACCACGTTCGACGAGGCGAGGAACCAGGGCGCGATCGCGCTCTTCGGCGAGAAGTACGGCGACTTCGTCCGCGTCGTCGAGGTCGGCGACTACTCGGTCGAGCTCTGCGGCGGCACGCACGTCCACCACAGCGGCGAGGTCGGGACCGTCCGCGTCCTGCACGAGGGCTCGATCGGCGCCGGCATGCGGCGCGTCGAGGCCGTCGTCGGCCCGGACGCGATCCGCGAGATCAACGTCGAACGCGACCTCCTGCGCGCGGTGGCCGAGGTCCTGGGCTCGGACCCGAAGGGCGCGCTCGATCGCGCCCGGCACTACGTGGAGCGCGTGAAGCAGCTCGAGGCCGAACAGGGGAGGAAGGACCGGGAGCAACAGCGGTCCGTCGCCGAGCAGCTCGCGACCTCGTCGGGCCTGGTCGCCGGTGCGAAGCTCGTGGCGACTCCACACGACGCGCCCGCGGACGAGCTCCGGGCGCTCGCGCAGGACGTGGCGAACCGCCTCGAGAACCCGAAGGGCGCCGCCGTGGTCCTCGCGACCGGCCGGGACGGCACGGCGCTCCTGGTCGCCGCCTCGTCGCCGAACCTGCAGGCGCGGGGCGTGACCGCGCCGGCGCTCCTCGACCCGGCGGCGAAGATCGTCGGCGGCGGGGCGGGGGGCAAGCCCGGCCTCGCGTTCTCCGGCGGCCCGAAGGGAGAGGCCTTCGTGGAGGCGCTCAACGCGGTCGAGCCTCGCCTGAAGGAGCTCCTCGGCGACGGTGGGTGAGCCGGGTCGGGTCCTCGGGCTCGACCTCGGCGATGCCCGCATCGGCGTCGCGATCTCGGACGACGTGCGGCGACTCGCGGTCCCGCTGGGCACGGTCCGAACCGGGGCGCCCGCCGACCTGAACGCGATCACCGTGCTCGTCGATGAGCACGGCGTGACCGCGGTCGTCGTCGGGCACCCGATCCTGTTGTCGGGCGAGCCCGGCGACCGCGCGCACCACGCCGAACGCTTCGCCGACGCCCTGCGGGTGGCCCTCTCGGTGCCCGTCCTGCTGCAGGATGAACGCCTGTCGACGAGCGAGGCCGATCGTGCGCTGCGCGAGGCCGGTGCGACCGGCCGTGAACGTCGGCGGGTCGTCGATCGGTCCGCCGCCACGGTGATCTTGCAGGCCTGGCTGGACGCCGAGCGCTCCGACTGAAGGTATCTGGTTGTCCCCGTCCGAACCCGGCCCTTCCACGGGCGGCCGGTATGCTGCCGAGCCGATGCAGGAAGCCCCTCCTCGGCAGGAAACCCGTCCACGCCGTCGCGCCGAGCGGCGTTCCAACTGGGGTCGATGGATCGCCCTCGCGGTCCTCCTCGCGATCGTGGGGCTCGGCTTCGGCGCGTCTCGCTACTACGGCTGGTGCCAGGAGGCTTCCGGACCCAGGGACCCGGTCACCTTGGAGGTGGCGGACGGGCAGAGCGGATCCGAGATCGTCGACGCGCTCCACGAGCAGGGTGTGGTCCGCTGTGGACTGGTCTCGAAGTGGCTCCTTCGGCGAGACGGCGTCGAGGCCGAGCTCCGCGCCGGGAGCTTCGAGCTCACGACCAACATGACGCCGGACGAGGCCTTCGAGGTGCTCACGACTCCTCCCGAACCGGTCCCGACGGTCCGGCTCACGATCCCCGAGGGATACCGACTCACGCAGATCGCCGAACGGGTGCACGAGACCCTCGGTATCCCGGCGACGGCGTTCATGAAGGCGGTCGAGTCCAGGAACTGGTCCGCGCCGCCCTACCTCCCCAAGGATGCCGAGAGCCCCGAAGGGTTCCTGTTCCCCGAGACCTACGAGATCGTCGAGGGGGCGCGGCCGGGCGACGTGATCCGAGAGCTGCTCGACCAGTTCGTCGTGGAGGCGGATGACCTCCCCTGGGACCGGGCCGAGGAGCTCGGCGTCACGCCGTACGAGGTCGTCGTGATCGCCTCGATGATCGAGAAGGAGGCCGCGCTCGACCAGGAGCGCTCGGTGATCGCGGGGGTGATCTACAACCGACTGTCGATCCCGATGACGCTCGGGATCGACGCGACGCTCCTGTACGACGATCCCACGCCCGACGGACAACTGTCCTTCTCCGACCTGGCGTTCGACAGCCCGTACAACACACGCATCAATCCCGGCCTGCCGCCGACGCCGATCGCGAGCCCCGGTCGCGCCTCGCTCGAGGCGGCGCTGGATCCGGCCGACACGGAGTTCCTCTTCTACGTGCTCTGCGGCGAGGACGGGCACCACGAGTTCGGTAAGACCGCGGCCGAGCACGAGGCCAACCGCATCACATGCAACGAGTGAGTTCGGAAGGACCGAACGATGGCCAGCCGGACCGGCTGAGGAGGATCGAGGGGACGACCCGGACGGTCGGCGTGATCGGCTGGCCGGTCGAGCACAGCCTGTCGCCCGTGATCCACAACGCGGCGTTCGCCGCGCTCGGGATGGATTGGGTCTACGTGCCGCTCCCCACCGCACCGGGACGGGTCGAGGCGGCGCTCGAGGGGCTCGCGGCGCTGGGCTTCGCGGGTGCGAACGTGACGATGCCGCACAAGACGGAGTGCGCCGACCTGATCGCCGACCTCTCAGGCGATGCCCGCGCGCTCCGGGCTGTGAACACGATCGTCGTCGGAGCCGAAGCCCTCGTCGGGCACAACAGCGACGTCCTCGGATTCGAACGGTTCCTCGCCGTCGACGCGGGGTTCGACCCCTCGGGGCGGACGGCGCTCCTGTTCGGGGCGGGGGGTGCGGCACGGGCGTGCGCGCTCGCGCTCGCGCGCTCGGGGCTCGCCGCGCTGACGGTCGCCGTTCGCGAGCCGACTCGCGCCGAACCCCTTCGAGCCCTCGTGGAGCCGTTCGGCACGGATGTGACGAGCGTCGGGTTCGACGATGCGAGCGGTGCATCCGCGAACCTCGTCGTGAACGCGACGCCGCTCGGCGCGCGCGGCGAGCCTCTGCCGCTGCCGCCGCTCGACCCGGCCGGACTCGCCGTCGACCTGCTGACGCGGCCGGGCTCGACGAGCTTGCTGACGGAGGCTCGTCGCGCCGGGTGCGCGTCGTTCGGCGGCGTGGGCCTCCTGCTCCACCAGGGAGCGATCGCGTTCGAGCTGTGGACCGGGCGGGCCCCGCCTCTGGACGTGATGTCGGCGGCGGCGCTCGCCGAGCTGTCCGAGCCCGGGTCGACGATCGGGTCCTGATCGCGGCGGGCGCTCGCCTTCGGGCCGAGCGCCCACCGCTCTCAAGACGCCTTCGCCGGGTCCCGATGGTTCAGTGGGAGCCCCCTCGATAGATGGACGAACTCAGCGGTCTCGCGTCCACGCTCGCGGCCGGCGTCGGCGACGTCCGCGGCTGTCTCATCCTTTCCAGGGACGGGCTCGTCGTCGGCTCATACCTGCCCGACGGCGAGGTCACGGTCAGACCAGCCTGGATCCGGTTCGCCGCGGT
>DATFEU010000006.1:0-22583 GCA_035250725.1 Actinomycetota bacterium | reverse complement strand
CAGGGCGAAGAAGAAGAAGGCGAGCATGCAGAGGAAGCCGAGCAGCACGAGGAACGTGATGAAGTTCAGGCAGAACTCGAGGCCGCCGACCTGCAGCCCGGGGAACCAGCAGTCCCAGACGAAGTCGTTGGTCGTGGGCGGCTCGAACTGGGCGACGACCGCCGGCACGGCGTCGTTCATCGAGCCACCCCCCGGTCGCCCGGCGGGATCGCCCACAGATCGGCCTGCATCCGCCCGGAGAGCAGCTTCATCTCGACGACGAGCAACGCGATCGTGGTCGGCACGAGCGCCGCGATGAACGCCACGACCGAGAACCATGCGGTCTGGTCGAGCAGCGCGATCACGACGACGATGATCCCGAGCCGGACGACGAACCCGCCGAGCCCGACCGCGTAGAGCACGGTCGGCGAGATCGTGGCGGCGAGCGCCAGCGACCACCCGTGGGCGACGAAGTTCGCGAACACGACCGCGATCGCGATCGAGGCCGACCAGCCGGCGTCGGTTCCCCCGATCCAGGAGCCGAGCGCGAACGCGACGATCGCCGCGGGGAGCGCCCAAGGCGCGATGCGTCGGATCAGTTCTCGCTCAGGCGCCACCGTTCTCCCTCTCCCTGCCGTACCTCAGGTACACGACGTAGATCGCTCCGACGGCGCCGATGACCATCCCGATCGCGGCGAAGACCCGCTCCGTCCCGAACGGGAGGCCCGCCAGGTAGCCCAGCCCTCCCCAGGCCGCGATCCCCCCGAGCATCGTCGCGGTGATCGCCCACCCGGTGCCCATGCCGGCCCAAGCGCCGTCGCGACCGGAACCCGCCATGGGCGCGGAAGTATATCCGTGCCCTCTTGGCCACGTCATCGCGGCCGTTTCCGCAGGTAGATGGCGGTTTGCGTTCGAGCTTGTGAATGTTTTCACGAAGTCGGGCCCCGATGGGCGTCGGGGGTCAACCGCGCCGACGAGACACCAGGGCCTGCACCATGGCGAGCGTCGCCCCGGTCAGGAAGATGATCGTCGCGAAGACGAAGACGTGGGGCGGGATCCCCACCCTCGTGGACCCGAACACCCAGGTCGGGAACATCTGGAAGGGCCCCTGCGTGAACTGGCTGATCACGAAGTCGTCCATCGACAGCGCGAACGCGAGGAGGAAGCCGGCCAGGATCCCCGGGGCGAGCAACGGGAGCGTCACCTTGAAGAATGCGGTGATCGGGGTCGCGCCGAGATCCATCGCGGCGGCCTCGAGCGACCGGTCCAGCCCCGCGGCCCTCGCCCGAACCGTGACCGTGACGAAGGCGATGCTGAACAAGGTGTGCGAGAGGAACAGCGTAGAGAAGCCCCTCGACACGCCGAGCGCGACGAAGAACGATGCGAGCGCCGCGCCCAGCACGATCTCCGGCGCCGAGATGCTGAGGAAGATCACGAAGTCGGCACTGCCACGTCCTCGGAACCGGTGGCGGGCGAGCGCGAGGCCGAGCAGCGTCCCGAGCGCGGTCGCGGCGAGCGCGGACAGCAACCCGATCACCAGCGAGTGTTCGAGGGAGGCGGTGAGATCGGGGAGGTCGAAGAGGCGGCCGTACCACTCGGTCGTGAAGCCGAGCCATGTGGTCTTGACGCGGGGCGACGTGCCGAACCCGCCGCGCGTCTGGTTGAAGCTGAACAGGATGATGATGAAGATCGGGAACGACAGATACAGGATGAACGCGGTGACGTAGGTCGGCAGGATGAACCGCGTCCATCGCTTCCGCGGCCGCCGGGCGACCGGCTCCGGAAGCCGCACCTTCTGCGGCTGGGTGGCGACCGCGCTCATGCCTCGGTGATCCTCTCCGTGCCGAGCAGCTTCGCGTAGATCACCGCACCGACCACCATCATCGCCATCAGGACGAACGCCAGCGCTGCCCCCTCCGGATAGTCGCGGTTCCGCAGGAACTCGGTCTGGATCACGTTGCCGATCATCGCCGTGCCGGGCGCGAAGTTCCCGAGGACCGCGGCGTTCACGTAGTCCCCGATCGCCGGGATCGAGGTGAGCAGCACCGCGGCGAACACGCCCGGCATGGACAGCGGAAGGACGACCTTGAGGAAGGCCTGCCTCCGGCTCGAGTACAGGTCCCTCGCCGCCTCGACCAGACGGTGGTCGATCTGCTCCAGCGAGACGTAGAGCGGCAGGATCGTGAACGGGAGGAGGTTGTAGGTGATCCCCGCGATCACGGCGAACGTCGTGCCCAGCACGTGGTAGGTCTCCGGCAGCAGTCCGATCGACTTCAGCGTGCCGAGGACGATCCCGTCGTCCGACAGGATGAAGCTCCATGCCACGGTCCGGATCACGAACGAGATGAAGAACGGGAGCAGGAGCAGGAACAGGAACACCGACTTGAACCGCCCGCCGTAGAAGGCGATCCAGTACGCGACCGGGTACGCGATCAGGAGCGCGGCGATCGTCACGATGGCGGCGTTGCGCAGCGACCGCAGCAGGAACTCCCCGTTGTCGGCGATCGCGTCGGTGAAGTTCGCGAACCGGAAGGTCTGCCGGAAGCCCTCGAGGCTCGTCCCCTCCTGCAGCGACAGGCTCGCCATCGCGAACATCGGGATCACGAACAAGAGCAGCAGCCAGAGCAGGGCCGGGGAGGACAGGACGTACGGGGCCGCGGACCGCCTCGGACGCCGTTCCTTCGGCGCTACGAGATGAAGATCGGGTTGAACAGGTCGTTCCACGCTTCGATCTCGTCCCCTTCCAGGACCCGGTAGTTGTACAGCATCGCCTCGAGCTCGGGGGTGGGGAACACGAACGGGCTGCTCGCGATCGTCTGCAGGACCTCCTGGTTCGCGCCCTTCGCCGCATCGGCGTCGGCCTGGACGATCTCGCCCCCGGCGGGGACGGGGCTCACGTAGGCGTTCCACTCGGTGAGCATCGCCGCGTACCGCGGGTCGTAGTACCAGTCCATGACCATCATCGCGCCCACCGGGTTGGCGGCCGCCGTCGGGATGCAACAGTTGTCGACCCAGACGACGGCCCCGTTGTCGAGCGCGGTGAACTCGAACGTCGCGTACTCGGGGAAGTACAGCTTGTCGTTGATGATGTCGCCGGACCACGCCATCGTGACCCACAGGTCCTCGTTCTCGATCGCGGTCAGGTACGCCTGGTCGAACCACCCGCGCAGGACGCCCGAGTCGTTGAACTCCTGCAGCAGGTCGGCCGCCTCCTGCCACTGCTCCGGCGTCGAGGTCTCGGGGTTGATCCCGAGCTCGATCATGGCCAGGGCCTGGGCGTCGGCCGTGTTGTTGAACATCCCCACGTGACCCGCGTACTTCGGGTTCAGCATCTGCTCGAGGCTCGTGATCTCCTCGTCGACGAACTTCGTGTTGTAGGCGATGCCGGTCATCCCCGACTGCCAGGCCATCGTGTACCGGTTGCCGGGGTCGAAGGCCGGATCCTTGAACGCGGCGCCCACGTTCGCGTCGAAGTTCGGCCTTCGCGTGGGGTCGAGCTCGATCAGGTACCCGAGCTGCATCATCTCGGTGAGCTCCTGACCGTTCGTGATCACGATGATGTCGTGCCCGGTGTCCTGCCCGCTCTCGAGCGCCGGACGGATCGCCGCGTAGAACTCCTCGTTGGAGTTGATGTCGGCCCGGTACGTGACGTCGATGCCCGTCTCCTGGATGAACGCGTAGAGCGACGGGCGGCTGCCCGGCCCGTCGATGCTGAGGTCGCGGTCGATGTACGCGGGCCAGTTCGTGAAGTTGACGTGATCGCCCGCCTGCTGCTCCGCCCACCATTCGGGCGAGCCCTCGGCCCCGGCCGTCGGACCCGTCGCCTGGCCCTCTCCCTCCACGCCGCACGCCGCGAGGATCGACGAGAGCCCCAGGGCGCCGGCCCCGACCCCCGCGGAGCGCAGCACGTCACGGCGGGACATCCGACGTCCGGTCATCCCCCGGATCCACGCCGCCTCGTCGGTCGGCAACCGTTTCCCGTTCATCCGAGCTCCTCCTGTTCCTCGCCGTCCTCCTCGTCCGTCGATCCGACGACGAACGTGTGCTCGGGCAGCCATTCCAGCCGGACCTTGTCGCCGGCGCTCGGGTGCGATCCGGCAGCCCCGAGGTTCTGCACGTAGACCCGCATCATCTGGCCGTCCGGACCCTCCACCTCGTACTGGTAGTTCACGCCGATGTAGGTGGCCATCCGGATGACGCCCGTCACGTGGTTCCGGTCGCCCGGCGCCGTCGCGTCCTCCGGGACGATCGAGATCTTCTCCGGCCGGACGCCCACCCGAACCGCCGGTCCGACGCCGGCGGGAACCCGCTCCGAGTCCGCCACGAGTCGGTCGCCGCCCGTCGTCTGGATCGTCGTCCGGCCGTTCGACGGGCCGGTGATCTCGCCGGCGAGCAGGTTCGACGCGCCGAGGAACCCGGCCACGAACATCGTCTGCGGCTGTTCGTAGACTTCCTCGGGCCCGCCGATCTGTTCGATCGAGCCGTTGCGCATCACGGCCAGGCGATCCGACATCGTCATCGCTTCCTCCTGGTCGTGCGTGACGTAGATGAACGTGATCCCGACCTCCCGCTGGATCCGCTTCAGCTCGAGCTGCATCTGCTTGCGCAGCTTCAGGTCGAGCGCGCCGAGGGGCTCGTCGAGCAGGAGCACCTTGGGGTGGTTGACGAGGGCGCGCGCGAGGGCCACCCGCTGCTGCTGCCCCCCGGACATCTGGCCGGGCTTGCGTCCCTCGAATCCGGTCATCTCGACGAGCCGGAGCGCCTCGTCGACGCGCTGCCGGATGTCCTCCTTGCCGACCTTCTTCCGCTTCAGGCCGAACGCGACGTTCTCGAAGACATCGAGGTGCGGGAACAGGGCGTAGGACTGGAAGACGGTGTTGACGTCGCGTTTGTACGGCGGAAGGTCCGTGACGTCGCGACCGCCGAGGTAGATCGTCCCCAGGGTCGGGTCCTCGAAGCCGCCGATCATCCGCAGCGTCGTGGTCTTGCCGCACCCGGACGGACCGAGGAGGCTGAAGAACTCCCCCTCATCCACGTCCAGCGACAGGTCGTCCACCGCGACCGCGTCGCCGAACCGTTTCGTCACGCGCTCGAGCCGGACGTCGACCTCCGGCACCGAACCCCCTTCGCTCCCAAGCCGTACCTCGGCTGTACGGCCGTTCAGGACCGATTATGCCCCAGATGCCCTACGGCGGCGGGTTCGACCCGCCCGCTCGCGGCTCGGCGGGGTCCCTCGCCCGGGCGGCGGCTCGAACGCCGGCGCGCTGGGACCGCCGATGGCGTCCGGGGCCCCGAGGTGGGTCTGGGGGCGCCGCGCCGTCGTCGCTGCCGCGAGGGTTCCGATCGCGGATCAGGCGCGGGAGCACGGCCGCCACGAGCACGGCCGTGGCCAGGATGGCCGCCACGAGCACGCGGCCGTCCACGAACGCCACCACGAGCGCGCACCCGGAGATGAGCGCGCTCCACACGTACATCAGCAGGACCGCCTGCCGGTGCGTGTGCCCGATGTCCATCAGTCGGTGGTGGATGTGTTCCTTGTCTGCGTGCGCGATGCCGATCCCCTTGCGCATCCGGCGAACGATCGCGAGGACGACGTCGAGGAGGGGCACCGCGAGGACGAGCAGCGGCACGGCGATCGGGATCGCGATCGCCGCCAGGTCTCCCCCGCTCGGGCCCCCGAGGTTCTGGCCCACCCCGGAGATCGTCGCCACCGCCATCAGCAATCCGAGCAGGAGCGATCCCGAGTCGCCCATGAAGATCTTCGCCGGATAGAAGTTCCACGGCAGGAACCCGATCGCGGCCCCCGCGGCGATCGCGGACGTGAGGGCGGCGACGCTCGCCTGCGTGACGCCGTCCGGTGTCCGGAAGTAGGCGAAGAAGGCGATCGCGGCGATCGCCACCATGCCGGCGGCCAGGCCGTCGAGGCCGTCGATCAGGTTCACCGCGTTCATGAGCGCGACGATCCAGAGCACCGTCAACGGGACCGCGAGGTCCGGCGGCGGGGACACCACCCCTTCGCCCGGGAAGTAGAAGTAGAGCAACTGCAGGCCGAGCAGGACGAGCAGCCCCGCCACGAGGATCTGTCCGGCCAGCTTCCCGAGGGCCGACACGCCGCGCACGTCGTCGACGACGCCCAGCACGACGGTGACGGTCGCGGCGATGATCGCCGCATCGAGCTCGGTCGAGGACTCGTACAGCTCGGACAGGACCGGGACGAATCGGCCGAAGAGCATGCCGGCCGCCACGCCGACGTAGATCGCGAGCCCCCCCGCGGTCGGGGTCGGGACCGGGTGCACCTTGCGGTCCGACGGATGGTCGATCCACCCGAGCCGCAACGAGAGCCGACGCACGAGCGGCGTGGTGACGAAGGTGACGGCGGCAGTCACCACGAAGACGAAGAGATACGGACGCACGGCCTGCGGCCGATGCTACCCGCTCGGCCTTCGGCCCCGCGGCATCGGTCGCCGAACGACGCGAGAGAGCGTCGGCTCAGGCCGGATACACGGGGAAGCGCCGCACCAGCTCGCCCACCCGCGCGCGGCAGGCGTCCTTCACGGTCTCATCCCCGGGAGCACGGAGCGCCTCGGCGATGATGCTCGCGACCTCCTTCATCTCGGCCTCGTCCATCCCGAGCGTCGCCGGCCCCGGCGTGCCGACCCTGATCCCGGACGGGTCGAGCGGAGGCCTGGGGTCGAACGGGATCCCGTTCTTGTTGATCGCGACGCCGATCTCGTCGCAGACGGCCTCGGCCTGTTTGCCGCCGATCCCGAGCGGACGCAGGTCGCAGAGCGACAGGTGCGAGTCGGTGCCGCCCGAGACGATCCTGACGCCCTCCTCGGCGAGTCCTGACGCGAGCGCGCGCGAGGTGCGGACGACCCTGGCCGCATAGTCGCGGAACCCGGGGCTCATCGCCTCCTTCAGACAGACGGCCTTGGCGGCGATCACGTGCTCGAGCGGTCCCCCCTGCATCATCGGGAAGACCGCCTTGTCGATCGCCTGCGCATGCTCCTGCCGGCACACGACGATCGCGCCTCGCGGACCGCGCAGGGTCTTGTGCGTCGTGAACGTCACCACGTCGGCGTACGGTACCGGCGAGGGATACGCCCCCCCGGCGCACAGCCCGATGAAGTGGGACGCGTCGACCCACAGGATCGCGCCGACCTCGTCGGCGATGCTCCGGAACGCCTCCCAGTCGATCACGCGAGGGTAGGCCGTGAACCCGGCGAGCACGATCCTCGGCCGGTGCTCCCTGGCGAGGTCCCGGATCTTGTCGTAGTCGAGCTGCTCGGTCTCGCGATCGACCTCGTACCCGACGAACGTGAACCACTTCCCGGACACGTTCACGGGCGAGCCGTGCGTGAGATGCCCCCCGTGCGCCAGGACGAGCCCGAGGACCTTGTCGTCCGAGCGCGGTTCGAGGAAGGCGCCGAACACCGCCACGTTGGCCTGAGCGCCAGCGTGCGGCTGGACGTTCGCGTGGTCGGCGCCGAACAGCTCCTTCGCGCGATCGATCGCGAGCTGCTCGGTGACGTCGACGTAGCGGCAGCCTCCGTAGTACCGGCGCCCCGGGTACCCCTCGGCGTACTTGTTGTTCATCGTCGAGGCCTGCGCGGCGAGCACCGCGGGGCTCGCGTAGTTCTCGGACGCGATCAGCCGGAGCGTCGCGCGCTCGCGCTCGAGCTCGCCCGCGATCGCGTCGGCGACCTCGGGGTCCTCCTCCCGGAGCGCGTCCCAGTCCGCGACGAACCCTTGCGTGTGGTCGGGCATGTCAGCGTTCTCCTCGTTCGATCTCGGCGACCTGTTGCAGACGTCGTTCGTGCCTCCCGCCCTCGAACGGCGCTTCGAGCCAGAGCGTCACGATCTCCTTCGCGAGCTGGTCGGCCACGATGCGCCCGCCCATCGCGAGCACGTTCGCGTCGTTGTGCCGGCGCGAGAGCTCGGCGAGGTGCAGGTCGTTGCAGAGCGCGGCCCGGGCGCCTTGGACCTTGTTGGCCGCGAGCTGCTCGCCCTGCCCCGAGCCACCGAGCACGATCCCCCGCTCGGCCCTCCCTTGCACGACCGCGCGGGCGGCGGCGGCGCAGAAGTCTGGATAGTCCACCATCTCCTCCGAGCGCGTGCCGAGGTCGAGCACCTCGTGGCCCTGTTCGGCGAGGAACGCCTTCAGCGTCTCCTTCAGCGCATACCCGGCATGGTCGCAGGCGATCGCGATCTTCACGTCACTCGACCTCGGGTCCCGGAAGGGCCCGGGCGGGGGCCCGGCCGACCAGACCGTCCGCCAGGCGTCCGCACCACGCTTCCAGCTCCCAGGCGACCGCGCGGAAGGACTGGAGCGGCATGCCGAGCGGGTCCGCGACGTCGAGGTCGTGCGGGTTGCCGTCGAAGCCCTCGGTTCGCACCGCGTGCGCGGCCCCAACGCGAGAGCGCAGATCCTGTCCCGTCGGGTCCGGAAGCGCCTCGAGGAGACGGACCAGCTCCTTGAGCGTGAACGTCCGCGGCGCCGCCTCCGGCTCCCCGCGCACGACCGCGTTCGCGTGCTCCGAGCTCATCGCGAGCACGAGGTCCGCGGACCGAACGTCGACGGTCGAGAGGGCCCGTGCCACGTGCCCGGAGATGTCCACACCGCGCTCGGCCGCCGCGGCGATCGAGCTCGGGTCGGCGCCCGAACCCTCCCACCCCATGGTGCCCGCGGACACCACGTCGGGCGCCTCGTCGCCGAGACGTTCGACGAACGCCGCGCGGAGCATCCCTTCGGCGATCGGCGACCGGCACACGTTGCCGGTGCACACGACGAGCACCCTTGCCATGGGGGCGCGAGTCTACACCCGCCCCTCGTCGGGGCCGGGCCCGAGCGCCGCGAAGACGTCGCCCTCGGTCACGGAGCCCGCGCGAAGCACGCGAGGGTCGCCGTGCGCGAGATCCACGACCGTCGACGCCAGCCCCGTGCGCGACGTCTCCTCGCACAGGTACACGTCGACGCGCTCGCCGAACGCAGCTTCGATCTCCTCACACGTGCCGGGAGTGGCCTCGCCGCTGCGGTTCGCGCTCGACGTCGCGAGCGGCCCCGTGCGCGCGAGCAGGGCGAGCGCGAGCGGATGGTTCGGCATCCGGACCCCGACCGTCTCCGGATCGCCGCCGAGATCCCAAGGACGGCTGCCGGCCGCCCGCGGCAGCACGATCGTGAGGGGCCCGGACCAGAAGCGCAGGGCCAGGGTTTCGGCACGTTCGTCGAAGACGGCGATCTCCCGGGCGACGGACGTCGACGGTACGAGGACGGGCAGCTCGAGGTCCCGGGAGCGCATCTTCGCCTCGAACAGGCGCCCCGTGGCCCGGGCGTCGTCCGGCCGCGTCGAGATCGCGTAGACGGTGTCGGTCGGGTACACCACGAGCCCGCCCTCGATCGCGGCGGCCGCGGCCTGCTCCACCGGGCCGGCAAGGGCCGCGCCCGTCACGATGTGCGGGCCACGACGACGCGGTCCCGGCCCGCGAGGTCGGACTCG
Source organism: Actinomycetota bacterium (assembly GCA_035250725.1). Taxonomy (GTDB): domain Bacteria; phylum Actinomycetota; class UBA4738; order UBA4738; family HRBIN12; genus DASSJM01. The sequence continues at coordinate 13,107 of DATFEU010000006.1, read as the reverse complement.
ACGCGGACCGCGTCGAACGTCGGCCCCAACTCGCGAACGACCTCTTCTCCCCGCCGAGCGTCGATCTCGACCGCCAGCACGCCGCCCTCTCGGAGCCACCCCGGCGCGTCGGCGGCCAGCCGCCGGTAGGGCTCCAGGTCGCCGACGAGCGCGAGCGGGGGGTCTGCCCGCACCTCGAGAGGCAGGTCCACGAGCTCGGCCTCGGGGACATACGGAGGGTTGCTCACCACGAGGTCGACCCGGCCGCGCAGATCGTCGGGCAGCGGGGACAGGAGGTCGCCCTCGAGCACCGAGACCGCGAGGCGGAGCCGCTCGGCGTTCGCGCGTGCGAGCTCGACCGCCTCGGGTGAGAGGTCCGTGGCGAACACGACGGCGTCCGGCCGCTCGTCCTTGATCGAGAGCGCGATCGCGCCCGTCCCCGTGCCCGCGTCCACGACCACCGGAGAGGTCGCTTCGCCGAGCGCCGACAGGGCGTGCTCGACGAGCACCTCGGTCTCCGGCCTCGGCACGAACACGCCGGCACGGACCTCCACGACGATGCGGCGGAACCCCTGCCGACCGGTCAGGTGCTGCACGGGCACCCCCGTGCAGCGCTGGCAGATCGCGCGGCCGAACATCCGGGCCTCTCGGGCGTCGAGCCCGTGCTTCCGTGTGTACAGCGCGGCCCGGTCGGTCCCGAGCACGTGCATGAGCAGCACCTCGGCCGTCGCCTGAGGACCCTCGACACCGTGACGATCCAGGTAGTGCGTCGCGCGTCGCAGCACCTCCGACGGGCGCACGGTCACTCCCCGGCGAGCTGTTCGGCGCGCTCGGCGGCGAGCAGCGCGTCGACGAAGAGGTCGATCCCTCCCGCGAGGACGTCCTGGAGCTGATGCACGGTGAGCTTGACCCGATGGTCGGTGACCCGATTCTCGGGGAAGTTGTACGTGCGGATCTTCTCCGCCCGCTCACCCGTCCCGACCTGCGAACGCCGCGTCGCCGCCTCCTTCGCGGCCGCCTCCTCCTGGGCCCGCTGGAGGAGCCGGGCGCGCAGATACCGCATCGCCTTCTCTCGGTTCTGGAGCTGGGAGCGCTCCTCCTGGCTGCCGACGACGATCCCCGTCGGCTTGTGCGTGATCCGCACGGCGGAGTCCGTCGTGTTCACCGACTGCCCGCCCGGGCCGGACGAACGGAAGACCTCGAACTGCAGGTCCTCGGGCCGGATGTCCACCTCCACCTCCTCGGCCTCGGGAAGGACCGCGACGGTCGCCGTCGAGGTATGGATGCGCCCCGATGACTCGGTCACGGGTACCCGCTGCACGCGATGCACGCCGGACTCGCGCTTCAGCCACGAGAAGGCGCCCTTGCCACGGACCTCGAGGACGATCTCCTTGAAGCCGCCGAGATCCGAGGGCGACGCGGACAGCACCTCCGTCTTCCACCGTTGGCGTTCGGCCGCGTGCCGGTACATCTCGGTCAGCTCTCCGGCCCACAGGGCCGCCTCCTGCCCCCCGGCACCGGCACGGATCTCGAGCACCACGTCCTTCGCGTCGTTCGGGTCCTTCGGGACGAGCAGCTCCTCGAGGCGGGCGCGGAGCTCGGCGGCACGAGCTTCGGCGGCGTCGGCCTCCTCCCGGAGGTACGACGCCATCTCCGGGTCGGTCTCCGCCTTCGCGAGGCCCCGCGCCTCCTCCGCCTGTTGCGACGAGGTCCGGTACTCGCGGAAGGGCACGACGATCTCGCCGAGCTCGGCGAGGTCCTTGCCCAGCTGGCGCAGCCGCTGCGGGTCCCGCGCCACACCCGGCGAGGCCATCTCGGCCTGCAGCTTCTCGTAGCGCCCCTCGATCTCGGCGAGCCGATCCATCACGTCCATGCCGGGATTATCCCGGGCAGGCGGGAGCAACGACGCGAGGCGCTGTTGCGCGGTTCGGGGAGGCCCTAGTGCTGCGAGCTCTCGCCCCCGTCGTCCTCGAGCTCCCCCCAATCGAGGTCGAGCGACGGGATGTCCGGGAACTCGACCTTGATCGCCTCGGTCCCATCCCAGAGCTCGTCGTACGGGGGGTCGACGATCGACGGACCGTCGAGGTCCGACTCCTCGGCCTCGCCCACGACGATCGTTCCGAACGGCGCCTCGTCGTGGCCGCCGTCGGCGGCCTGGTCGCCGGCGCCGTCAGGATCGTCGTGGGCGCCCTCGGTTCCGTCGTGCGACTCGACGTGGTCGGCATCGACGTGGCCGATCGCATCCCGGTCGGTGGGCATCGAGGAGAGGAACGGTTCGAGCTCGGGAAGCGACGCCTTCACGTCCATCGCGGTCTCCAGTTCGCGCGCGACGCCGAGGAGCCGTTCCTGCATCGACGCGAGCTGGCCGACGAGGGCGTCCCGGCGGGTCGCGAGGCCGGCGATCGTACGATCCGCCTCCTCCCTCGCCACCCGAACCGCGGTATCGGCGCGTTCGCGTGCCTCCTCGGCTCGCGCTTGCGCGTCCGTATTGATCCGATCGGCCTCGGCCAGCGCGTGATCCGTGACCTGTTCGGCGTCACTGATCGCCTCGGCGCGGATCTTCTCCGCCGCGTTGTCGGCCTCGCGGATGACGTTCGACACGCGGGCGGCGAGCTGTTCGTACGGGTCGAGCCTCGGCTCGGATGCGGCCCGAACGGCCGTCTCGGCCTCGGTGCGCGCCTCGCGCACCATCGAGCGCATGACCTCCATCTGGTCGGCCAGTTGCTCGAGGTACGCCCGAACCTGATCCGGGTCGTAGCCCCGCCTGATCGTCACGAACTCTCGGCGCCGGATCTGGTCCGCCGAGATCAGGACCGGGAGGTCGAGGTTGGTCGCGGACATGGGGGAAGCCTCCTCGAGCAACTCGCGATAGCCAAGGACGCTACACCTGTGGAGCCGCGATGCAAGCATCTCGGGCCGCTCGACCGGCGCTCTCGGCGCGAGGTCCGACCGGCGTGCGGGCTCAGGCTTCCGCGGTCGCCTCGCGTTCGCGGCGGAGTACCTCGTTGAACGAGGCGATCGCGATCTCGATCTGGTCTCGGTCTGGGGGCTTCGTCGTGATCTTCTGCAGCCACAACCCCGGCACCATGAGCGCCTGGATGACGCGGGACTTCGGGAAGCGAGCGCCGAGCCGGAGCAGCTCGAAGGCGATCCCGGCGATGATCGGGATCGCGATGATCCGCGACAGGACCCGCCACCACACGCCGGGGTTCCCGAAGAGGGCGAAGACGAAGATCGTGATGACCATCACGAGCAACAGGAAGTTCGTCCCGCACCGGACGTGGAGGGTCGAGTACCCGTCGACGCGCTCGGGGACGAGCGGCTCATCGTGCTCGAACGCGGCGATCGTCTTGTGTTCGGCCCCGTGGTACGCGAACACCCTGCGGATGTCCTTCGTCCTACCGATCAGCAGGAGGTAACCCAGGAACAGTGCGACGCGGAACACGCCCTCGAGCGCGTTCACGAGGATGCTCGAGTCGAGGTTGCGGCCGACCCACCCGAAGGCGACCGCGGGAAGGACGATGAACAGCCCCAGGAAGATCACCGCGGCGATCGCCATCGACAGGCCCATCTGCTTCGAGGAGAGGCGCTCCTCCTCCGGCACGGATTCGCGGGCCGACACCGACAGCGCGCGGAACCCGATCGCGAGCGCCTGTCCGAGCGCGATCACGCCGCGCAGGAACGGCTTGGCGAGCACCGGGTGGCGCTTGGCCACCGAGTCGATGTCGTGGGACTCGAGGTGGACGTCACCGCTTGGCCTGCGAACCGCGACCGCCCACACGTCGCGGCCGCGCATCATCACGCCCTCGATGACGGCCTGCCCGCCGTAGAAATGGGTCGGTGTCGTCGCCTCGTCGGCCATGCGAGGCCGCGGTCAGTTCTGCTCGGCGTCGCCCGCGGGTCCCTCGGCGGTCGCGGGCTCCTCCGGCACCAGCTCGTTCTCCACAGGTGCCGCGGGCTCCGGTGAGGGCGGGGCCTCGGCCGCCTTGGCGGTCTCGGCCCGTGCCCTCGCGGCGGTACGCGCCTTGGCGGCCACCGCCTGGTCGGCCTGCTGCTTCGCGTAGCGACGCTGGAACCGCTCGACCCGGCCCCCCGTGTCGAGCAGCTTCTGCTTGCCCGTGTAGAACGGATGGCAGTTCGAGCAGATCTCCACGCGGAGCTCTGACCTCGTGCTCCGGGTCGTGAACGTGTTCCCGCACGAGCAGTGCACGGTCGCGACCACGTAATCGGGATGGATGTCGGCCTTCATCGTCGGGTTCTCCTCTTGGTGCCTTCTCCTGGTGCCTGTCCTCGGCCTTCCTCGCGTCGAGCGAGCACCCCAGCTTACGAGGCCGGGGCCTTCGCGATCTCCCGCAGGAACTGCTCGTTGGACTTCGTCGCCCGGATCTTGTCGGTGAGCAGCTCCAGGGAGGCCGCCGGCTCGAGCGCGTGGAGCACCCGGCGAAGGCGCCACACGAGCGCCAGCTCCTCGCTCGGCATGAGCAACTCCTCCTTGCGGGTGCCGCTCGCCTCGACGTTGATCGCGGGGAACAGCCGCTTCTCGGCGAGCTGACGGTCGAGCCGCAGCTCCATGTTCCCGGTGCCTTTGAACTCCTCGAAGATCCCATCATCCATCCGGGATCCGGTCTCCACCAGGGCCGAGGAGATGATGGTCAGCGAGCCGCCCTCCTCGATGTTCCGGGCGGCCCCGAAGAACCTCCGCGGCGGGTACAGGGCGGTCGAATCGATGCCCCCCGACAGGATCTTGCCCGATGCCGGCGCTGCGAGGTTGTAGGCCCTCGCCAGCCGAGTGATGTTGTCCAGCAGGATCGCCACGTCCTGGCCCATCTCGGCCAGGCGCTTGGCCCGCTCCAGCACGAGCTCGGTCACCTGGATGTGCTGGTCCGGTGGCTTGTCGAACGTCGAGTACACGACCTCGGCCGCCTCGACGGTGCGCTGCCAGTCAGTCACTTCCTCCGGCCGCTCGTCGACGAGCAGGATGATCACGTGCATGTTCGGGTCGGCGTTCAGGAACCCGTTCGCGATCTGCTTGAGGATCGTGGTCTTCCCGGCCTTGGGCGGCGAGACGACCATCCCGCGCTGCCCCTTGCCGATCGGCGCAACGAGATCGATGATCCGCTCGCTCACCGCCGTAGGGCTGTGCTCCAGACGGACCCGCTCGTTCGGGAACAGCGGCGTGAGCTTCTCGAAGTTCGGTCGCTGCTTCGCGGGCTCCGGGTCCATCCCGTTCACGGAATCGATCTGCAGCAGCGCGAAGTACTTCTCGTTGTCCTTGGGCTGCCGGACCTTCCCCGTGACGGTATCGCCCTTGCGCAGCATGAAGCGGCGCACCTGCGACAGCGACACGTAGATGTCCTGCGGTCCCGGCAGGTACCCGGTGGTCCGCATGAACCCGTACCCCTCGGGGAGGACGTCCAGGAGGCCGGTCGCCGTCGGGGCGGTCGCGATCTCCTCTTCGCGGACCTCCATCTCCCGTTGCCGGCGCTCCTCGCGCTGGCGGCGGCGCTCCTCGCGGGACGGCCGTCGTCGGGGTCCGCCGCCCTCGCGCTGTCCGCCGTCGGGACGGCCACCGTGCGGCCGACCGCCCTCGCGGCGGTCGTCACGCTGCCGCTCGTCCCGTTGCCGGCCCTCGTGCGGCCGCTCTCGTGTGTCCCCGTTGCCGGCGGACGAACGCATGTCGACGAGGTCCTCCCCACGGTCCGGATTCGGCGGGAGGGGCTCGGTCTCGGTCGCTGTCGGCGGCGTCTTCGGGGCCGTCTCACCGTTCGTGTGCTCGAGGATCTTCTCGACCAGGTCGGCCTTCTTCAGGCCCTTGTGCCCCTCGATGCCGAGGTCGGCCGCCATCTGGTGCAGCTCTGCGGCGACCTTCCCCTCGAGGGCGCTCTTGTCGGTCGTAGCCACTCAGGCTCCTTTCTCCAGTTCCTGCTTGAGGGCCTTCCAGTCCCCGAGGAACTTCTCCAATCCGATGTCCGTGAGCGGGTGCTTCACCAGCTGGGTGAAGACCCCGAACGGCATGGTCGCGATGTCGGCGCCGGCGAGCGCCGACTCGACGATGTGCATGGGGTGACGCAGCGACGCGGCCAGCACCTGCGTCTCGTACCCCTGGATCTCGTAGATGTCGCAGATCTTGCGGAGGACGTCCATCCCATCGGCGGCGACGTCGTCGAGGCGCCCGAGGAAGGGCGAGACGATGTACGCGCCGACCTCGGCGGCCAGGATCGCCTGCGCCGGCGAGAACACGAGCGTGACGTTGATCCGGATCCCGTCCGAGACCAGGCGCTTGCCGGCGACCAGGCCGTCGGGGGTCATCGGGACCTTCACGACCGCGTTCGGCGCCATCTGCGCGAGGTCCCTGCCCTGCTCGTACATGGGCTCGGCCTCGAGCTCGGTCGTCTCGAGCGAGATCGGCCCCTCGACCTCGGTCAGGATCTCCTTCCACACGCGCTCGGGGTCGTCGGCTTCCTTCGCGACGAGCGAGGGGTTGGTCGTCACGCCGCCGAGGACGCCCCAGCGGTTGATCTCGCGGATCTCCTCGATGTTGGCGGTGTCCAGGAACAGCTTCACGCTCTGCCTCCTTCGCCTGCGTGCACGTGGTCGGCGGGCGGCGTGGTGGGCACGTCCACGCGGTGCTGCGCCGCGTGCTCGGTCGCGCGTTCCATCACGAGGTCGATGACCGCGGCGAGCGCCCGGTCGAAGCTGTAGTTGGCGATCACCGGCACCCCGTGCGAGAGCGCCTGGCTCTTGATGTAGCGCTGCACGCGCCGGATGTCCCCGAAGTGGTCGAGGTACCGCTGGGCCGGCCGCCCGACGTGCTCCGAAGCCCGGACGGCGAAGTGGCTCCGGTGGAGCTCCTCCTCCTCGATCGTGACCACCACGGGCACCGCGAGGATCCGTTCGCGCCACGGCTCGTGATCGACGAAGCCGGGCACCACGTGCGCGCCCTCCACGATCAGGTGCGTTCCCTCCAACGCGGCGCGCTCCACGAGCGCCTGGATGCCGACGGCGACGGCGGCCGTCTGCTCGCGGAACCCGACGATGACCGCGTCCTTGGACGGCGGTTCGCGGAGCACCGAGCCCGCCTCGAAGGACGAGGAGTGCAGCGACGGCATCAGCTCGTGCGAGAAGAGCGCGCGCATCACCTCGCGGATCGCGTCGGTGGCGACCACGCGGACCACGCCGAGCCTCGTGGCGAGCTGGGTGGCGATCGTCGACTTCCCGACGCCGGTGGTCCCCCCGATCAGCACCACGAGCGGCACGTCGAGCGCATCGATCTCCCGCCAGCGCTGGAAGTTTCGGGCGTAGCGGTCGCCGGCCAGGTCCGCGAGCACCTCGAGGGCGATCTCGGACAGCTGGGCGCTCGAGACCTGGTGCAGGCCGAGGTCGTGGAGGCGTTCCTCGATCGCCTCGGCGACCTGGTAGGCGCGCACGGGTGACAGCCCGGTGACCATCACCTGGGAGGCCATGAGGCCCTTCGAGTACGGCAGTCCGCTGTCCCGATCCGAGATCAGGATCTGCGGGCTCTTCTGTTCCTTCGTCATCGCTGGTCGCGTCGCTCCCGTGCGAGGTCGATCGTCTCGGCGAACGCGGCGGGGAGGTCGTCGCCCTCCACCGCGACCGCCACGTTGTCCGTGAAGATCACCTGGGCGCCGGCGGCGACGGCACGATCGCTCGCGACCTCCACCGCCGCTGCCTTGATCTCGGTGAGAAGCACGTCGTAGGCCTCCGCGCCGTCAAGGTCCTGCGACAGACCGGCCCGATCGGCCAATCTGGCGCTCCACCCGACCACGCGACATCCGTGGGATCGCTCAAGGAGCGCAACCTGCCTCTCGGCAACCGCCTCCGGAGCCGTCGTGGTGAAGAACACGTCCCTTCCCTGGAGTTCGCCGAGTGGCTGTGGCTCGAAGTCCGTCACGATGAGCCGGGCATCGGCGTGCAGCCGTTCGACGTGGGACCGCAGGATAGGGATGTTCTCGAGCCCGGCTGGGCTGTGGGCCATGGTAACAACCACCAGGTCCGATAGCAACAGGCGCAACGGGCCCAGGTAGCCGCCGAGGTATTCGGGCGGCAGGGTCGCCGGAACCACGAGGATCCCCGCGTCCCAGGGCATCGAGGGGACGGCCGTGCCGCTCCCGTCGACGATCACGATCCCGGCCCCGAGGCCCGCGGCGACCTCGGCCGCCTCGCGAACGTTCGTCGCCATGGGGCGGCCGCCCAGTCCCCCGCCGGCGCGGCGGGCACCGACGGTCGTCACGCCGCTCGTGACCGCCAGCTCCAGGTAATCGGAGGCCGCGTGCTCGCCGCGCCGGACGCGCTCGAAGAGCGTCTCGAGCGTGACGGTGCCCGGCTCGGCGACCTGTGGCTCGGCGGGGCCCCCGCGACCCATCGCGACGACCACCGGATCCAACGCCCGCTCGGCGGCGACCCGGGCGACCGCTCCGGTGATCGCCGTCTTCCCCGTGCGCTTGCCGGTCCCGATCACCGCGAGCGTCGGCACGGGGATCGGCGGTTCGTCGAAGGGCGGGTCGAGCCGGAAGTCGGGGCCGAGGTACGACACCCCGCGGGCGAGCGCGACCGCCGCGAGCTCCATGCGTTCGCGGTAATCGACGATCGGCTCGTCGGACAGGTCGAGGATCCCCTCCGGCTGCGCGCCCTCGATCGCCTCGGCCAGCGCCGAGGCCCGCGAGCCGGAGACGCGCCGGATCGGCACGCCCACGTCCGGAAGCCCGCCCGCGCTCAGCTTCTCAGTGCCGCCGAGCAGCATCGCCAGCACCGGTTCGAAGCCACGCTCGCGAGCGATCTCGATGCCCCAGCGGGTCACCGGCGGATAGTGCTCTCCGTCGACGAGGACGAGGACCCTCATGCTCGCTCCATCCGGAAGGGGTCCGGGGCCTACTCTCCCGGCTGCGCCGCCGGCTCACGCCGCTGCTGGACGGGCGCCTCGAGCTCGCGGTAGTACTGCTCGCCGCTCGACAGGCAGAAGTGCGCGATCACGGTCCCTCCGCCGAACGGGTACCGGCGCGTGATCTTCACCTCGTCGTTCTCGAACTCGAGCACGTTGTAGCAGGGCCGGGTGTGGCCCCGCAGACGGAGCGAGGCCACGGTGCCGGCGTTCGCGACGTACAGGTCCTCGAGGCGCCACACGTACGGCACGTGCTTGTGGCCGGACAGGACGATGTTGACGCCGGACTGGACCAGCTCTTCGAGCAGATCGCCCGCGTCCATGACGGTACTTCGCTCGCGCCCCGTTCCCGGGATCGGCAGCAGGTGGTGGTGCAGGACGAACACCTTCAGGTCGGCCGCCACGTCGAACCGCTCGTGGATCCACGTGTAGCGCTCACGCCCGACCTGGCCTTCGTTGATGTCGGGCTCGCTCGAGTCGACGCCGACGAGCCGGACGCCACGCACGTCCTGCGCCCAGTGGCGCGGACCGATCAGCTCCTCGAAATGGAGGTAGCCGACGTTGCGGGCGTCGTGGTTGCCCGGCACGGTGAACATCGGGGCCTCGACGCGGTCGGCGTAGGCGACCCAGTTCTTGTACTCCTGGCGATAGCCCTCGTTCGTGAGGTCGCCGCTGCAGATCACGACGTCGGGTCGAAGCTCGTTCAGCTCGACGATGACCCGGTTCATCATGTTCGGGACGAAGTACGGCGAGCCGACGTGCGGATCGGAGATGTGAGCGATCGTGACCACGTCGAGCTCAGTCTAGCCGCCGCCCCTCCTCCGGGGCCGTGACGGCGGGCGTGGGACGATAGAGCCACCGTGAACGGCCTCGACCTGCTGCTGCTCGGCTTGCTCGTGCTCGCCGGGTTCGTGGGGTACCGCCGGGGCTTCACGTTGCAGGCGTTCGGTTTCGGCGGGCTGCTCGTGGGGCTCGTCATCGGCGCCCTGCTCGCACCCGTCGCCGCCGGCGTCGTTCAGAGCCCGTGGGCCAAGGCCGCGACCGCGGCGCTCGTCCTGCTCGCCGTCGCCGGGGTCGGCAACGCGGCGGGCTGGTACGCGGGGGCCCACGCCAAGACCAGAACGAAGGCCACCAGGTTCGGTCAGGCGGACGCCGTCGCGGGCTCGACGGTCGCCGTCGTCGCCTCACTGCTCGCGATCTGGTTCCTCGCGCTCAACCTCGTCAACGGACCGTTCCCGAAGGTGTCGGAGCAGATCCGGGGTTCGGCGGTCGTCCGTGGGCTCGACGCGGCGCTCCCGGAACCTCCTTCGCTCCTGGCCCAGGCGCGGAACCTGCTCGATCGGTTCGGGTTCCCCGACGTCTTCTCGGGGATCCCGCCGCTCCCCGCCGACCCCGTCGAGCCGCCGACCCAGGCGGAGGCGCGCGCGGCGGTCGAGGCCGGCGCGACGAGCACGGTTCGCGTGATCGGGGAAGCCTGCGGCCGGATCCAAGAGGGATCGGCGTTCGTCGTGGCCGACGGGTTCGTGATGACGAACGCGCACGTCGTCGCCGGCATGGACGACCCGCGGGTCGACTCGCCGGGGCTCGGCTCGAACGAGGCGACCACGGTCCTGTTCGACCCCGACCTCGACCTCGCGGTCCTGCGCGTCGACGGCCGGACGGGACCCGTGCTCGCCCTCGCCACCGGGACGATCGACCGGGGCGCGAGGGGCGCGGTCCTCGGCTATCCGGGCGGCGGGCCGCTCGATGCGCGGCGAGCGGCCGTGCGGCGAACGATGGAGGCGATCGGTCGTGACATCTACGGACACGGCCAGGTCGAGCGTCTCGTGCTCGAGCTGCAGACCTTGGTCCGACCCGGGAACTCGGGTGGACCGTTCGTCCTTTCCGACGGGCGGGTGGGCGGCGTCGTGTTCGCGGCGTCGTCGAGCGACGACGAGGTCGGCTACGCGATCGCCGCCGGAGAGGTCGAGGACGCGGTCGGCGACGCCCTCGTCGCCGCCGGAGAGGCGCCGACCGGCCCCTGCATCGACTGACCCGGCGGGCGCGTCACCCCCACGTCCGCGACGTCACTCCTCCATGACGACCCGGACGTCCCCCTCCCGGGCGAGCAGCGAGAACGACGTGATCTCGCCCTCGCGCCGGAACACCATCCCGATCGTGCTCTCCCCCACCCGCAGGTTGCGGATCTCGACCGTGTTGAGCCACGACGGAAGGTGCGGGAGGTTCACGGTCAGCAGGTTCACGTGCGCCCTCGCCGAGAGGCCGAGCATCGCCTGCAGCATCAGGAACGGGGCTCCCGCCGCCCACGCCTGAGGTGAGCAAGCGATCGGGTAGCTGACGGGCCGGTTCGGCGTGCGGCGGGTGAACCCGCAGAACAGCTCGGGCAGGCGGGGCGTGTCCGCGGAGACCGCAGCGTCGAACAGCGCCGTCACCACGCGGTTCGTCGCTCGCGCGAACCCGTACCGCTTCATCCCGGCCGCGATCAGCGCGTTGTCGTGCGGCCATACCGAGCCGTTGTGGTAGCTCATCGGGTTGTACGCGGCGGCCGACTTGCTCATCGTCCTGATCCCCCACCCCGAGAACATGTCGGGCGCGAGCAGTGCCTTGGCGAGCGGCGACGCCTTGTCCTCGTCCACGATGCCGCAGTACAGGCAGTGCCCGGGATTGGACATCGGCGTCCGGACCTGCCGTTTGTCCGCGTCGAGCGCGGCGGCGAAGAACGCCTGGTCCTCCATCCAGAAGGCCTCGTTGAACCGGACCTTCAGCCGCTCGGCCTCGTCCTCGAGCCGCTGCGCGTCCTCCGGCAGTCCGAGCGCCCGGTAGACGTCCGCCATCCGCGACTTGGCGAGGTACACGTAGGCCTGAACCTCGGCGAGCGCGACCGGCGGTTCGGCCAGGCGGCCGTCTTCGTGGACCATCGAGTCGTGGGAATCCTTCCAGCCCTGGTTGCGGATCCCGCGGGGCGACCGGCACAGGTACTCGACGAACCCGTCGCCGTCGAGGTCGCCGTACCGGTCGATCCAGGTGAGCGCCGCCTCGGCCGCCGGGAGCAGCTGACGCGCGAACGCGACGTCCCCGGTCCAGCGGAAGTGCTGCGCGTACAGGATCAAGAACCAGGGCGTCGAGTCGACGGAGCCGTAGTAGGTCGTGTGCGGCAGGATCCCGGCACGCGAGAGCTCGCCCTCGCGGACCTCGTGGAGGATCTTGCCCGGCTGCTCGTCGCGCCAGTCGTTCACCTCGCGTCCCTGCCGCTCGGCCAGCAGCTCGAGGGTCTCGCGCGCCGGCCGCGTGTTCACCGCGAGGAGCTGGTGCGACGCGATCAGCGAGTCCCGGCCGAAGATCGCGACGTACCACGGGATGCCGGCGGCCAGCACCCCGCCGTCGCCCACGCGCGTGTAGAGCGCGCGCAGGTCGCGCAGGCTCCGGTGCAGCAGCTGGTTGAACAGCTCGTTGTCGGTCACGATCTGCGTCGACCCTCGCTCCCACTCCTCGTAGGACCGGCGCAGCTCGTGGAACGCCTGCTCGAAGCTCGGCGCCGCACGAGCCTCGTACCCTTCCTGGATCGGTTCGACCGAGCACGTGACGTGCTTCGTCTCGTAGGGGCCGAGACGCACCGCGAACCTGGCGGTCGCGTGGGTCTCGTCGAGCTCGATCGCGTCGGGCTCGACCTCGAACCGGATCCGCGTGATCCGGCGAACCGAGTCCAGGCCCTCGCGCGCGAACTCGATCACGCCGTCGTCCACGGTGGGCGCGCTCGATCCGGGAGCCCGCTCGGGCGTCATGCCCCGGACCTCGAAGATGTCGGCGAAGTCGGCGGCGAATCGAAGTTCCACCTCAAGGTCGACGTCGAACGGGTTGTAGTTCTTGATCCGGTTCCGTTCGAACAGGCTGCCCTCGATCGTCCGCACCCTCCGGACGTTGATCGTCTGCTGCGGGGCGCTCAGCCGGTCCCCGTCGAACAGGTCGGGGTTCGTGAGGTCGACGTACCCGAGGTAGCCGCGTTCCGATGACGACGAGAGGAGCACGAGCTCGCGGCCGTTGACGCGCAGACGGAAATGCGACAGGAACCGGGTGTCTCGCGAGTACAGGCCGAGGCCGAAGTCACCGCCGCGATCGATGTTCCCCTCGAGGTCGGTGTAGAGGAACGTCGGGCCTTCCTTGACCGCGAGCGTCTTGCTGGCGAGGTCGGTGAGGAGGACGGGCTGGGTCGTCTGTTCCTGCTCGGGGCC
>DATFEU010000358.1:0-3536 GCA_035250725.1 Actinomycetota bacterium | reverse complement strand
CGCCGGCCGCTCCCGCCCCCGCCCCCGTCACTTCGGCCGCGGCTCCCCCCGCGGAGCCCCCGGCCACGCCGGCGGGGCCCGCGGCACCTTCGGCTCCAGCCGAGCACGCCGAGGTGTCCCTCGACCAGGAGACCTTCGACCGGGTCCTCGCCGAGCTGCTCGAGAAGGGGACGGATCGCCGGGTGGCCGAGGGCCAGGCCCGCAGGGCGGCGATGATCGCGGCTCGGAAGAAGGCCGAGGGCGGCGCATGAGCGGGCTCGAGGTCGCGTTCGTGGCCGTGGCGGTCGCCGGGGTGATCGGCGCGTTCCGGGTCGTGACCGCTCGCAACGTCGTGCACGCTGCGCTGTACCTCGTGATCACGTTGTCCGCGACCGCGGGCGTCTACCTGCTCCTCGCCGCGGAGTTCCTCGCGTGGGTCCAGATCCTGATCTACGTCGGCGCGATCGTGATCCTGTTCCTGTTCGGCCTGATGCTGACGAAGGCCCCGATCGGTCGCGAGGCCCTCGACAACCAACGTCGCGGGGTCGCGTTCGTCGTGGGCGCCGCGATCTTGGCGGGGCTCGTCTTCTTGATCGTGGACGCGTTCGGATGGGACGAGACGATGCTCGACCCGATGCAGGGAACCGCGACGGAGGTCGGAGCCTCGATCTTCAGCCGGTTCGTGCTCCCGTTCGAGGCGATCTCGTTCCTGCTCCTCGCGGCCCTGATCGGGGCGATCGTGCTGTCCCGCAAGGACGATCCCGTGATGAGGGAGCGGAAGGCCGGACGGCCGTGATCCGGCTCCCGATGGTGCTGATCTTCTCGGCCATCCTGTTCTCGACGGGCGTCTACGGTGTGCTCGCCCGGCGGAACGCCGTTCTCGTCCTGATGTCGATCGAGCTCATGCTGAACGCGGTCAACGTCAACCTCGTGGCCTTCTCACAGCACCTGCAGGAGATCACGGGGCAGGTCTTCGCGCTGTTCGTCATCACCGTCGCGGCCGCCGAGGTGGGCATCGGCCTTGCGATCGTCATCCTGATCTATCGCAACCGCGAGACGATCAACGTGGACGAGGTGAACCTCCTCAAGTGGTAGGTGAGGAAGAGCTCCTCCACGCCGTCTCCGACCCGAGCGTGTTCCTGCGGCTCTCGTGGTTGATCGCCTTCCTCCCGTTGGCGTCGGCCGCGCTGACCCTGTTCGTGGGCAGGCGAACGCCCGGAAAGGGCTCCGTGTACGGCATCGCCGCGGTGGGCGCGTCGTTCGTGATGTCGCTGGGCGTGCTCTGGGCCTTCGTGGAGGGGGAGCGGGGGTTCTACGAGGCGACCGTCTCGTGGTTCGAGATCGGGCCGTTGCATCTCGAGGCCGGGGTCTTCGTGGACGGGCTCACGGCCGTCATGCTCGTGGTGGTCACGGCGATCTCCCTGTGCGTCCACGTCTACTCGCTCGGCTACATGAAGGGCGACGTCAGGTTCACCTGGTTCTACGTGGTCCTGTCCCTGTTCACGAGCGCGATGCTCGTCGTGGTGCTGTCCGCCGACCTGTTCCAGTTGCTCGTCGGCTGGGAGGTCATGGGGGTCTGCTCCTACCTGCTGATCGGCCACTGGTGGGAGGAGCACGTGAACTCGAGCTCGGCGATCAAGGCGTTCATCACCACGCGGATCGGCGACGTGCCGTTCATGTTCGGCATCTTCGTCCTCGTGTTCGTCACCGGGTTCACCACGGCGAACATCCACGAGATCGGCGAGATGATCGCGGGCGGCGAGGTCTCCGTCGCCCTCGTCTCGGCGGCAGCGCTTCTCCTGTTCGGCGGCACGATCGGAAAGTCGGCACAATTCCCACTGCACGTCTGGCTCCCGGACGCGATGGCGGGACCCACGCCGGTCTCGGCCCTGATCCATGCCGCGACGATGGTCGCGGCCGGCGTGTACCTGGTGGGACGCCTGTTCATCGTGTTCGTCGAAGCCGAGCCGTTCGTCCTGCAGATCGTCGGCGTGATCGGGGCGATCACGATGCTCGGAGCCGCGCTCATGGCGTTCGTGCAGGACGACATCAAGCGGGTCCTCGCGTACTCGACGATCAGCCAGCTCGCCTACATGGTCGTCGGCATGTCGATGGGACCGGCGGGCCGCACCGCCGGGTTCTTCCACCTGTTCACCCACGCGTTCTTCAAGGCGCTGCTGTTCCTCGGGTCCGGCGCCGTGATCCACGCGGTGCACTCGAACAACATGAGCGAGATGGGCGGTCTGCGGAAGAAGTTACCCATCACGTTCTGGACGTTCCTCATCGGGTCGCTCGCCCTCGCAGGCATGCCGCCGCTCGCCGGGTTCTGGTCCAAGGACGAGCTGCTCGTGGTCGCGGATCACGAGGGCCACCCGGTCCTGTTCGTCCTGCTGCTGGTCACCGCGGTCCTCACGGCCTTCTACATGTCGCGGGCCGTGCTGATGACGTTCTTCGGCGACTATCGGGGACGCGGCGAGCCCCACGAGGCGCCCAGGTCGATGACCGGGGTGCTCGTCGCGCTCGCGACCGCGACGGTCTTCGTGGGCCTGCTCGGCTCGCCGCAGCTCGGCGCCGTGTTCGGGCAGTGGGTCTTCTTCGAGGAGCTCGAGGAGGCGCTGTTCGTCCCGTGGATCGCGGTGCTGTCCACGCTCGCGGCGCTCGGGGGGATCGCGGCCGGATGGGCCCTGTACCGGCGGTATCAGGAGCGGGATCCGCTCCGATCGCTCGGCCCGGCGTACACGCTCGTCTCCAACAAGTACTACCTGGACGACCTGTATTGGAAGGGGGTCGTCCGGCCCGTTCGGGACGACGTCTCCGCGGGCGTCTACTGGTCGAACCAGAAGATCCTGGACGGCGTCGTGAACGGCGCCGCCGCGCTCACGCGCACCACGGGGAACGCGGTCCGTTGGTTCGACACGAACATCATCGACGGCGCGGTGAACGCGGCCGCTAACGTCGCGGGGTTCACGGGCGGGCTCCTCCGGTACATCCAGTCGGGCAACGTGCAGCGGTACGCCGCGTTCCTGTTCACCGGGATCGTGGTGCTGACCATCGTCATCACGAGGATCTGAGTGGGTGCGGGGCTCGAGAAGCAAGGGCGGATGCGCGAGCGCTAGCCCCCGATGAGATGAGGGAGAGGACGACGAGATGACCTGGGAGAACTCGGCGATCACGATCGCCGTCTTGCTGCCGATCGTGGGCGCGCTGGTGATCGCCCTCGTGCCGAGGCAGCTGGAGAAGGGGGTCCGAGCCCTCGGGATCGTGATCACCGGCGCGGCGATGGTCGTCGCGATCGCGATCGCCCTGACGTTCGACTACGCGGCGAGCTCCGAGCTGCAGTTCGTGCTGGACGTGCGCTGGATCCCGGCGATCGACGCCCGGTACCACGTCGCGATCGACGGGATCAGCCTTCCGCTGTTCGTCCTCACGTTCGTGATCTCGTTCCTGTGCGCGATCTACACCTGGCGGTTCGTGCCGAAGCCGGGGAAGACGAAGAGCTTCATCGCGCTGATGCTGCTGCTCGAGACCGGGATGGCCGGCACCTTCATCGCGTTCGA
>DATFEU010000355.1:0-9576 GCA_035250725.1 Actinomycetota bacterium | reverse complement strand
TCCCCACGCGACATCCGACGGCTTGTGGGACGATACGGAGGCGCCACCCTGTCTGGCAGGCGGGTGACGCCTCACACCTTGCGACATTCGTTCGCCACCCACCTGTTGGAGGGAGGAGCCGACATCCGCGCGGTTCAGGAGCTGCTCGGGCACGCGAGCGTGGCGACCACGCAGCGGTACACGCACGTCACGCGCTCGCGCCTGTTCGAGGCCTACCGGCAGAGCCATCCGAGGGCCTGATGGCGCGAACCACCAAGGCCGACAAGGCGAACGAGGCGCGCAAGTCCGGCCGATCCGGCGCGAAGGCGGCGTCCGATGCCGTCTCGAAGGCGGGGGCACGGACGACGAAGGGCGCGTCGAGCGCGCGTGCCTCGAAGAGCGCGGCGCGCCGCAAGGCCTCGACTGGTCCGGGTGCCGATGACCGAGACGCCGGGCTCGACGAGCTCGCACGGCTCTGGGACGAGTTCAAGCAGGAAGGGTCCGCCGAGCACGCGTCATCGCGAGAGCGATTGATCCTTCACTACGCGCCGCTCGTCAAGTACGTGGCGAGCCGGGTGGCGACGGGTCTTCCGTCGAGCGTCGACCAGGCCGACCTGGTCTCCTACGGGATGTTCGGGCTGATCGACGCGCTCGAGAAGTTCGAGCCCGAACGCGGGAACAAGTTCGAGACGTACGCGATCCCGCGGATCAAGGGCGCGATCATCGACGAGCTGCGGGCGATGGACTGGGTCCCGCGCTCGGTACGTTTCAAGGCTCGGGAGATCGAGAAGGCCTACTCGGACCTCGAGTCGATCCTGAAGCGGGCGCCGAGCGAGAAGGAGATCGCCGACCGTCTCGGGGTGTCGCTGCGCGAGCTTCACGAGGTGATCAACCAGATCTCGTTCGTCCAGGTCCTGCAGCTGGACGAGATCCTGAGCGTCGGCAGCGACCGGGGCGAGCAGGTCTCGCTCCTGGACACGCTCGCCGACCGTGGGGGCGACCCGACGGCCGGACTCGAGGGCCAGGAGACGCGCGGTCTGCTCGCGGTGGCCATCAACTCGCTCTCCGAACGGGAGAAGATCGTCGTCACGCTCTACTACTTCGAGGGCCTGACGCTCGCCGAGATCGGGGAGATCCTCGGCGTCACCGAGTCTCGCGTCTGCCAGATCCACACGAAGGCGGTCGGGCAGCTGCGGCTGCAGTTCGTCGAGACCGACTGATCCACAGCGAGACAGAACCGTGAGCTTCGTCACGGTTCGTAGGACGTCGACGCGCTACGGTCCGCCTCCGACGACGAAACGGAGGCATCATCACCGCATCCGGTTCCTCGACACGGCGCGCGTCGACGGGGCGCAGCTCGATGCAGGTGCTCGCCCTGCCGGTCGCCTTCATGGTGATCGGCCTCGGCTCCGCCAGCCCTTCATCGCAGCCGTCCGCGACGCCCGGCTGGGGATGGCCGGTCCGAGGCCCCGTGCTCCGAGGGTTCGACGCGCCGGAGGATCCGTTCGGCGCCGGACACCGTGGGATCGACATCGCGGCGCCGATCGGGACCGCCGTGGTCGCCCCCGCGCCGGGAACGGTCACCTTCGCGGGTAAGGTCGGCGGTCACTTGTTCGTCACGTTGGACCACGGCGGCGAGCTGACCAGCACCTACTCCTGGGTCTCGGCGATGTCGGTTCGCAAGGGCGACACCGTGAACGCCGGGCAGTCGTTCGCGACGACCGGAGCGGGTCATCCCGGGAGCGTGGTTCCGCACCTGCACTTCGGCGTTCGTCTCGCCGGCGCGTACCTGGATCCGCTGGACTTCCTGGCCGACCTCGGCGTCGTCGACCTCATCCGGTTGGCTCCGCTCGCCGCCTGAGGGTCAACTCGGGCGCACCGCGCTCGTCCCGTCTAGGATTGCGCACCCCGACCAGGAGGCCTGATCCCTGACGCACGACCGGCGATACGCGCGCGCCATCCGGCTCGTCGGCGCCTCCGTGGCGGCGGCCGCGGTGGCGATCGTGACGGGAGCTGCCGGGGCACAGGAGACGCAGCCGGCGGCGTGGCCGCAGTTCCAGGGCGGCCCGGGTCACGAGGGCTTCCGGGACGACGGATCCCAACCTCCCTACCGTGTCCGTTGGACGCTGTCCGATCCATCGGGCGACCGGCTCTCACCGGCGATCATGGTCGGTGACCGCGCGATCACGGTCGGCCCCGAGGCCGTGTACGGCATCGACCTGTCGGACGGAACGATCGCGTGGGAGATCCCGCGCCAGCACCAGGGTGGTCCGCTCTCCGCGCCCGCCGTGGGCTCGGCCGACGGGGAGGACGTGCTCGTCTACCTCGAGGGCCCCACTTCGTCCGCGGACGGCGCCACCCCCACCACGTCGCCCGCGCCGACGGACGGCGCCACCCCCACCACGTCGCCCGGTGCCACCGGCGAGGAGGACGAGGCGGCCTCCGAGCTCGTCGGCGTGACGCTCGCCGACCGGGCCGAGCGGTGGCGCGTACGGCTCGAGGCGATCTCGCGGAGCGGCGTGACGATCGACGGCGACACGGTCTACGTGGGCGACCAGGCCGGGACGCTGTCGGCGTTCTCACTGGCCGACGGCACCTCCACGTGGTCGACCGGCGTGCCCGGACGCATCGACACGCCGGTCGCCGTCGCCGACGGCACCGTCTACGTGGTGGCGCGCGACTCCGAGGAGGGGCGCGTCAGGGTCGTCGCGTTCGATACGGCCACGGGGGAACGCTCGTGGCCGCCGTTCACCGTCCCCGCGACCTCGACCGCCGGCTCGTCGCTGTCGGCGGCCGAAGGGCGCGTGATCGTCGCGTCGGCGGACCGGGTGGTCCGAGCCGTGAGCGCCGACGACGGGACCGAGGTGTGGACCTCGCTCGTGCTCTCGCTCTTCTCACCGTCGACCGCCCCCGCGCTGGCCGACGGAAGCGTCTTCGCCGCGGACTTCGCCGGGGGCCTCTACCGGCTGGACGCCGCCGACGGCCACCGCGTGTGGAGCCACCAGATGAACGAGGTGATCCTCCGCGGTGCGCCGGTCGTGGCGGGCGATGCCGTGCTCGTCGGGCTCGGCGACGGTCGGCTGGTGGCGGTCGACGTCGGCTCGGGGCACCTGATCTGGCAGGAGGACCTGACCGAGGGATCCCTCGGTCAGGTCGGGATCGGGGACGACGTCGTGATCGCCGTGACCGGGGGATCCGACGCGGGGCTCGTCGCGCTGGAGAACGACCCGGGGGGGACGCTGATCGATGTGCCGTCGCCGACCGAGTTCGATCCCGCGACGACGTTCGCTCGATACGCGGCCGCCGCGGTGATCGTCTTCGCGGTCGCCTTCGTCCCCGGCGTGTACGCGCGCCGACGGTTCGGATCGAGCATCGGGCCGGCAGGCGAGGAACCCGACGACGAGGTCGGAACCGCGGGCACCGACGACGAGGAAGCAGACGCATGAGCGGCAAGAAGGATCGCCGACGCCGTCCGGCCTCGAAGCCGGTCGAGCCTCGCGAGATCGAGCCGTCCGAGCAGACGGAACCGCACCCGCGAAGGCCGTTCGGCGGCGGGTTGTTCGGCGGCGGCCCGTCGATCCTGCCCTCGATCCCGCGCTCGCTCGGCCGGGGGCTCCTGACGATCGTCACCCAGCCGATCCTCCTCGTGGTCGCGCTCGTGCTGCCGTTCCTCGTGTGGCTCGCGTTGCTCGCGATCGGCTTCGAGGGCTCCGCCGGCAGGCTGGTGGATGTGCTCGCGCTCCCACCGATCGCGACGTACTTCGACCTTGGAACCGGCGCGAGCGTGGTCGGCATCGGACCCGCGTTCCTGGTCTTCACCGCGGCCTCCGTCGTGATCCGCGGCGTGATCTACGCCCTGCTCGCGGGGATGATCGTGGAGGCGCTCGAGGACGGACGCGTGAGCACCTACGGCGTCCTTCGCGGGGTCGCCGTGATCCCGACCCTCCTCGTCGTGCAGGTGATGGCGTTCTCGCTGATCATCGCGGGCAACCTCATCTTCCCCATCCTCGGTCCGGGGATCGGGTTCCTGGCATTCGTGGCCGCGCTCGTGGGGGGCCTGTACTTCCTGGGCTTCGCGCCGACCGCGGCGGTCCGGCAGGGCCGCGGCGTGGTCGAGACGTTGCGACGATCCGGGCGCGCGGCGCAGTTGCCGGGGACCCGACAGCTCCTGTTCAGTGCGCTGTACTTCTTCGTGGCGCTGCCGGTCGTGGTCGGTCTCGTCCCGGGCGGAACGCTGCTCAGCGCGAACCCCTCGCTGGCCGCCTGGATCTTCATCCTCGCGGTGAGCGTGGTGCACCTCGCCTTCATGGCTGCGCTCGCGTACCGGTGGATCGTGGCCGAACCCCTCGTCCCCGAGGAGCCGGTGCGCCGGCGCGGCGCGCGGCCGGAGCCCGCGAAGAAAGAGCCCTCGCGGCGGCCCCGCGGTCGGCGGTAGCTCCCTCAGGGCGCCGCAACGCCGCTGGTAGACTGCCCGTTCGCCGGCGTCTCGACGCCGAGCACACACGCCCGGGGATCGCTTCCGGGGTCCCGGTCGAAGCACGAGACCGGGCCGGACGCGGGCCGAACCGGGCGGAGGGAAAACCGGAAGGAGGCACCGTGCCTGTCGTTACCAGGCGGGAGCTCCTCGAGGCAGGGGTGCACTTCGGGCACCAGACCAGACGCTGGAACCCGAAGATGGGCCGGTACCTGTACGGGGAACGCTCCGGGATCTACATCATCGACCTCGAGAAGACCCTCTCGGGTCTCGAAGAGGCGTACGCGTACGCTCGCGAGATCGGTCAGCGCGGAGGGGTCGTCCTGTTCGTCGGGACGAAGAAGCAGGCGCAGGAGGTCATCTCGGAGCACGCGTCCCGCGTCGGCATGCCGTACGTCACCACGAGGTGGCTGGGCGGGATGCTCACGAACTTCCAGACCGTGTCCCGCCGGCTGCTCCGCCTCCGCGAGCTCAGAGAGATGGAGCGCACCGGGGCGTTCGACTTCCTGCCGAAGAAGGAGGCGATCCGGCTCCGTCACGAGCGGGACAAGCTCGAGCGCAACCTCGGCGGGATGCAGAGCCTGGAGCGGCTTCCCGACGCGATCTTCGTGATCGACACGAAGAAGGAGCAGATCGCGGTGAACGAGGCCCGCAAGCTCGGGCTGCCGGTCATCGCGATCGTGGACACGAACTGCGACCCGGACGAGGTCGACCACGTGATCCCCGGCAACGATGACGCGATCCGCTCGGTCTCGCTCGTCACGCGGCTGATCGCCGATGCGCTGGCCGAGGGGCGGCAGGAGGGGCGCGAGGCCGTCGTCACCCGGGTGATGGGGCCGGAGATCGAGCCCGAGCCCGACCCGGGGACGGCCGCGGCGCCCGAGCCGACCGTCGAACCGACGCCCGCCCCCGAACCCGCTCCCACCCCCGAGACCGGGACCGGCGAGGCGCCGGTCGAGAACGGCGCCCCCGCCGAGCCGGCCGACGTCGACGCCGCCGAGGAGACGAGATGACGATGACCGAGATCCCCGCCGACCAGGTGAAGGCGCTCCGCGACCTCACGGGCGCCGGGATGATGGACTGCAAGCGGGCGCTCCAGGAGGCCGACGGCGACCTCGTGAAGGCCGAGCAGATCCTCAAGACCAAGGGCCTCGCCTCCGCGGCCGGCCGCGCCACGCGCTCGGCGAACCAGGGCGTGGTCGAGGCCTACATCCACTTCAACAACGCCGTCGGATCGCTCGTCGAGCTGAACTGCGAGACGGATTTCGTCGCGAACACCGACGAGTTCAAGCAGCTCGCCAAGGACCTCGCCCTGCACATCGCCAGCCCCTCGGCACCGAGGTACCTCACTCGGGAAGACGTACCGGAGTCGGTGCTGAAGGCCGAGCGGCAGCTGTTCGATGCGCAGGCGCGGGAGCTCGGGAAGCCCGACAACGTGATCCCCAACATCGTCGAAGGCAAGATGAAAGCCTTCTACGAGCAGACCGTCCTGCTCGACCAGCCGTACGTCAAGGATGACTCGAAGACGATCCAGGATCTGCTCGACGAGGTCGGTGTCAAGGTGCGCGAGAAGGTCGCGGTTCGACGGTTCGCGCGGTTCCGGCTCGGCGAGGAGACCGAGTAGGGTGACCGGCATGCCGGACGGGGACCGAGCCCAACCCGACGACCGGCCGCTCTACCATCGGGTGCTGCTGAAGCTCTCCGGGGACGCGTTCGCGCCGCTCGAGACCGGGTACGGGATCTCGACCGAGGCGACCGGCTTGCTGGCCCGAGAGCTCGCAGACGTCGTGGATCTCGGCGTGCAGACGGCCGTGGTGGTGGGCGGCGGGAACATCTTCCGCGGGCGCCAGGCGCCCGGCATGGACCGTTCGCGGGCCGACTACATGGGGATGCTTGCCACGGTCATGAACGCGCTCGCGCTCCAGGATGCGCTCGAGAAGATCCACGTGCCGACCCGCGTCCAGACCTCGATCCACATGGCCCAGATCGCCGAGCCGTACATCCCGTTGCGCGCGACGCGGCACCTCGAGAAGGGCCGGGTCGTCGTGTTCGCGGCCGGGATCGGCGCGCCGTTCTTCTCGACCGACACGACGGCCGCGCAGCGGGCGCTCGAGATCGGCGCGCAGGCCATCCTCAAGGGAACGAAGGTCGACGGCGTCTACACCGCGGACCCGCACGTCGACCCGAGCGCTCGTCGGTTCGAGTCGATCGAGTACCTCGACGTGCTCCGCGAGGGGTACCAGGTGATGGACGCGACCGCGATCAGCCTCTGCATGGAGAACGCGCTCCCGATCATCGTGTTCGACTTCCGCGAGGAGGGGAACATCCGCCGAGCGGTCTCCGGCGAGCGGATCGGCACCCTCGTCCACGGGGGTGTCCGGTGACGGTCGAGACCGCGCTCGCGGCGGCGTCCGAGAAGATGGACAAGGCGATCGGGGTGCTGAAGGATGAGCTCGCCGGTGTGCGAACCGGTCGCGCGACGCCCGCGCTGCTCTCGCGGCTCGTCGTCGACTACTACGGGACGCCGGTGCCGATCCAGCAGCTCGCGTCCTTCTCGGTGCCCGAACCGCGGACGCTCGTGGTCACCCCGTACGATCGGAACGCGATCTCCGCGATGGAGAAGGCGATCATGTCGAGCGACCTGGGGATCAACCCCGGGAACGACGGCACCGTGATCCGGCTGAGCTTCCCCCCGCTCACGGAGGAGCGCCGCAAGGAGCTGATCAAGCTCGTCCACCACCGGGGTGAGGAGGCACGGGTTGCCGTTCGGAACATCCGTCGCCACTCCAAGGACGAGCTCGAAAGACTTGAGCACGACGGCTCCATCTCGGAAGATGACCTTGCGCGCTCCGAGAAGGAGCTCCAGAAGCTGACCGACAAGCACATCGCCGGGATCGACGAGGTCGTGACCCACAAGGACGCCGAGCTCAAGGAGATCTGAGCGTGCCGGAGGGTGAGGAGCGGACCGAGGGCGAGGACCTCTTCGAGGACCTCGACAAGTTCTTCGCTCCGATCCAGGACGTCGATTGGCCCGAGCCCTCCAGGTCCGCCGACGCGCCTCCCGAGCGGCCACGGGAGCCCGAGCGGGAGCCGGAGCGAGATCCGAAGCGAGATCCGAAGCCGGCCGAGGAGGAGGGCCCCGAGGAGGCCGGCGAAGCCGGCCGCGGGTCCACGATGGCGTTCGAGACCACGCCGGAGGACACGCCCGACGAGCCCGACCAGCCGGCTCTGCCGGCCGACGAAGGGGAGGGCGACGAGGGGACCGATCTGTTCGCCGACGAGTGGCGCCGGACCGCCGAGGCCCCCGACGAAGGGGTCGAGCAGGAGGAGGCCGACGAGGCCGCCGCCGAAGCGGGTGGGGGTGTGGGCTCGTACCTGTTCGAGACCGAAGCCGAGGAGCTCGAGGGCGAGGAGGGCCCGGCCCAGCGCACGTACGTCGAGCTCCCGGACGATCGGCTCTCCGCCGAGGACGAGGTCGTGCGGGAGGAGGCTCCGGACCTGGAGGCCGTCGAGGCCGCCGCCGACCATCTCGCGGAATCCGTCCGTGACGAGGTGCAGGTCGAGTCGCCTGCCCTGCCCGAGCCGACCGAGGAGGTCGCGATCGCGGCGCTGCTCGAGGATGACGAGGAGGCGTCGGCCGAGGACGCGTCGGCGCGGACCGTGCGCGTCGGCGGCGAGGGGTTCGGCGGGCCGAGCTGGCAGGAGCCGACGGCGATCGAGGTCGGCGGTAAGGCGGAGAGCGAGGAGGCGGCCGGACGGAACGTCCCAGTTGCGTTCCTCACCGGGATCGTCCTCGTCGCGCTCGCCATCGGAACGATCCTCCTCGGGCCGGGACCGTTCGCGATCTACGCGGGCATCGTCGTCCTGTTCGCGCAGGGCGAGTTCTACCTCTCGTTGCAGAAGCGGCACTACCAGCCCGCGACCGCGCTCGGCCTGGTCGCGGGGGCGCTCGTGCTCGGCGCCGGCTACTACCGCGGCGAGAACGCGATGCTCGCGATCATGGCGCTGTCGCTGTTCGGCACGTTCCTGTGGTTCATGGCCGTTCCGGCGCAACACCGCCACAACATCGTCGCGAACATCGCGCTCTCGGTCCTCGGCATCGCGTACATCCCGCTGCTCGCCGCGTACGCGCTCGCGGTGTTGAAGCTTCCCGACGGCGAGGGCCTTGCGCTCGCGATCATCGGGCTGACGTTCGTCTACGACACGGCGGCCTTCGGCGTCGGGTACTTCTGGGGCAGCCGCCCGCTCGCGCCCAACATCAGTCCGAAGAAATCGTGGGAGGGCGCGATCGGCGCGACGCTCGTCACGATCGCCGTCGCGGTCGGCGTCGTGGCGCCTTCGGTCACGTTGCTCGACACGGTCGGTCGCTCCGTCGGCCTCGCCGTCGTCGTCGCGATCTTCGCCCCGCTCGGCGACCTGGCCGAGTCGCTGCTCAAGCGCGACCTCGGGATCAAGGACATGGGAGGGATCCTCCCCGGACACGGCGGCGTGATGGACCGGATCGACTCGGTCCTGTTCGTCGCGCCGGCGGCGTTCATCTACCTGCGTCTGATCCTGCTGTAGGCCCGGGTCCTCCAGCCGGCGGCCGTTCGGCCGATACCTCCTGGACAGGCAACCTGACCGAGGGGGAGCCCGGGCTCCGAGGTTTCCGGGCACCCCGGGGTACTCTTGGGTCGATGCGCTCACTCGTGATCCTCGGTTCGACGGGATCGGTGGGGACGCAGGCGCTAGACGTCGTGCGGCGGAACCCCGACCGATTCAGGGTCGTCGGGCTGTCCGCGGGGGCCAACCAGGAGCTGCTCCTCGGCCAGATCCGCGAGTTCCTCCCGCCCCTGGTGGCGATCGCCGACGAGCAGGTCGCCGCCGACGTCCGCGAGAAGCTCGCCGGCATCGCGGGCGTGGCGGTGCTGGCCGGACCGGAGGCGGCCGAGACCCTGGCCCGCGACTCCGAGGCCGACATGGTGCTGAACGCGCTCGTGGGATCGGCCGGGCTCGGCCCGACCCTCGCCACCCTGCAGGCCGGCAAGACGCTCGCGCTCGCCAACAAGGAGAGCCTCGTGGTCGGCGGCGAGCTCGTGGTCGACCTCATCAAGGGTGAGCCCGAGCGGCTCGTGCCGGTGGAC
>DATFEU010000351.1:0-11242 GCA_035250725.1 Actinomycetota bacterium | reverse complement strand
ACGCTGGCTCTCGCGTGGGGACGATCCGTGGGTTACCGGCGCTATCCGTCGAACCTGGATCGAAGGACGCGTCTTCC
Organism: Actinomycetota bacterium; assembly: GCA_035250725.1. Taxonomy (GTDB): domain Bacteria; phylum Actinomycetota; class UBA4738; order UBA4738; family HRBIN12; genus DASSJM01. The sequence continues at coordinate 11,165 of DATFEU010000351.1, read as the reverse complement.
ATCGAACCCGCGCCGGGTGGAGTCGAGTTCGTCGAGGGAACGTTGCTGGTCGATGTCGTAGGCGACGGAACGATCGGCTTGCAAGACCTGAGAGCCGTGACCGAGACTCTGGGCACCATACGAGCAGTCGATCTCGTCAGCCATCCAAACCGATGAAGGGCTGCCGATGGCGAGGAACGCTGATCGAAGCCTGGGCGCTCAGACCGGTTGGAGCTCGCGGCCCTGATCCTTGGCCATGAACTCGCGCCAGTACGCCTGTCCCTCCTCGGGGAGCGTGAAGATCGGGTCGTAGTATGGGTACTCGCGTTCGAGCGCCTCGGGGTCGTCGTACTCGATCCCGGTCCGGTAGTTCTTCTTCCAGGACGTGATGCCCTTCACGCGGTCGTAGCCGCTCGTCATGTGCACCCAGCGCTTGCCGACGAACGGCACGTCGCACACGAACCTCGGCGTCGCGAACCCGGGCAGGTACCCCATGACCGAGAACTGCAGCTCCTGCGCCTCCCACACGGCGAGCCGCCAGTGCTCGCTGTTGGGGATCATGTCGCACATGTAGAAGTAGTACGGCATGATCTTCGCGTGATCCAGGAGCGCGAAGCAGAGCTCCAGGATCTGGTTCGTGGTCGTGTTGACCCCGCGGAGCAGCACCCCCTGGTTCCGAACGTCCCGGTACCCCATGTCGAGGAGCTTCCGGACGGCCGCGCCGACGAGCGGCGTCACCTGCTGGGCCGCGTTCACGTGCGTGTGGATCGCGACGTCGATCTCGCGCTCGTGCGCGCGCCTCGCGATCGCCTCGTAGCCCGCGAGCACGTCGTCCTGCAGGAAGTGCTGCGGGATCCCCATGAGGCCCTTCGTCGCGATCCGGACGTCGCGGACGTGCTCGATCTCGAACAGGCCGAACAGCCACTCCTGCAGCCGCCTGATCGGCACGTTCGCCATGTCGCCGCCCGAGACCACGACGTCGCGCACCGACGGCGTCTTCCGCAGGTACTCGAGCATCGCGTCCCAGCGCTCGTTCTGCTTCATCTCGAACTTGTACTTCAGGACCTGCGACGTGTCGTTGCCGACGAGGTCCATCCGCGTGCAGTGCCCGCAGTATTGGGGGCACGTCGGGATCAGCTCGGCGAGCACCTTCGTCGGGTAGCGGTGCGTCAGCCCCTCCACCGCCCACATGTCCGCCTCGTGGAGCGAGTCGCGGCTGGCCATCGGGTGCGAGGGGAACTCGCGCTCGCGGTCCGAGAGCGCGGGGGCCATGTAGCGGCGGACCGGGTCCGCGTACAGGTCGGACTCGTCCATCGTGTTGATCATCTGCGGCGGGATCAGCATCGACATCGTGGCGCGCTCCTGCTGGTCGCGTTCGATGTCGGCGTAGAGCTCGTCGGTGAGCCGGTCGCCGAGCGCCCGCTTGAACTCCACGAGGTTCTTGATCGAGTGGGCGCGCTGCCACTGGGCGGACTCCCACTGCTCCTTCGTCACGTCGGCGAACCCCGGCAGGCGCCGCCAGTCCGGCTCGACGAACTCGCGCCGCAGGGGATAGGCGAACGGCTGCTCGGACGCGTGGGCGTGCCCCGCCTCGTGCGTGGGACGGACGTCGGACTCGCTCATGCGGTCGGCCTCGTGCTCATGTTGGAACGATACCCGTGCGAGGGGCGAGCGCCCGGCACCGGAGGTCAGGTCCGCGGATCGGTCAGCGGCGCCCGCGAGGGCCGCCGCGGAAGCCGTCGCGCATCCCGCTGCGGGGGCGGCGCTCGAACCGACCCTGGTCCTTCTCCGGCCGCGGCAGCCGCAACCGGAGCGGCGTCGGGCCCGTCCGCTCGTACCGGACCCAGATGTGGTCGATCTCCTGCCGGCGCTCCATCTCGCGCCAGCCGTCGGCGAGCAGGTGCTTGTGGCGGCCAGCCGCGTTCTTGCGGAGCTTGTCGGTGTTCGGCACCTTCACGAAGAGGCGCTCGACGCGAACGTCCTTGTAGTCGGCCATGAGGCTCGGAAGGGTAGCAGGCGAGCCCGTTGCCCTCGCGGACGAACGCCCGCGCCGAGGGAACCTAGACTCCGAGGACGGGATCCGAGGAGGAGCGATGGGCACGGTGCAGGAGTGGAACGAACTGGCCGCCCAGCTCTCGGTAGACTCGATCCGCTGCTCGACCGCCGCGGGCTCGGGCCATCCGACCTCGTCGATGTCGGCGGCGCACCTCATGTCGGTGCTGTGGAGCGACCACCTGCGGTTCGACATCGGCGATCCCGGCAACCGTGCCAACGACCGCTTCGTCCTGTCGAAGGGCCACGCGTCGCCACTCATGTTCTCGATCCTGGAGGCGGTCGGCGCCATCTCGGACGAACAGCTGATGACGTTCCGGCGGTTCGGGTCGCCGATCCAGGGCCACCCCGTCCCGCTCCCCGACATGCCGTGGGTCGACGTCGCGACGGGGTCGCTGGGGCAGGGGCTGCCGATCGCGCTCGGCATGGCGCTCGCGCAGCGGATGGACGACCTCCCGGCCCGCGTGTGGTGCCTCATCGGCGACTCGGAGTCGGCGGAGGGGTCGGTGTGGGAAGCGATGGAGAACGCCTCCCATCACGGCGCCGACAACCTGATCGCGATCCTCGACGTGAACCGGCTCGGCCAGCGCGGCCCCACGATGCTCGAGTGGGATCTCGACGCGTACGCCGGCCGTGCGCGGGCGTTCGGCTGGCACGCGATCGAGGTCGACGGGCACGACGTCGCCGCGATCGACGCCGCCTACGCCGAGGCCGAGGCGGCGGACCGTCCGGCGCTCGTGATCGCGCGGACGCAGAAGGGCCACGGGGTTTCGTTCGTCCAGGACGAGGAAGGCTGGCACGGCAAGGCCCTCTCGGACCAGGAGGCCGAACGCGCGATCGACGAGCTCGGGGGCAGGCGCGACCTCCGGATCTCACCGAACAAGCCCGAGACGGGCGCTCCGCCGCTCGCGAACGGAGTTCCGGTCCGCCTCCCCGAGTACGCCGAGGCGATCGCCACCCGCAAGGCGTTCGGCGAAGCGCTCGCGGCGCTCGCGTCGCGGCCCGACGTCGTCGTGATCGACGGCGAGGTCGCGAACTCCACGCACACCGAGGACTTCCAGAAGGTCGCGCCCGACCGGTTCGTCGAGAGCTACATCGCCGAACAGAACATGGTCGGCATGGCGGTCGGCATGCAGGTGCTCGGCAAGGTCGCGTTCGCGGCCACGTTCGCGGCCTTCCTCACCCGCGCCCACGACTTCGTCCGCATGGCGGCGGTGAGTCGGGCGAACCTCCGGCTCTCCGGCTCGCATGCCGGCGTGTCGATCGGCGAGGACGGCCCGTCGCAGATGGCCCTCGAGGACCTCGCGATGATGCGCGCGGTGCACGGCTCGACCGTGCTCTATCCGTGCGACGGGAACTCGACCGCGAACCTCGTCGCCGCGATGGCCGAGCTGCCCGGTATCTCCTACCTGCGGACGACGCGCGAGAAGACGCCGGCGATCTACGGGGCGGGCGAGGACTTCCCGGTCGGCGGCTCGAAGACCCTCCGCTCCTCCGACCAGGACCGGGTCACGCTCGTGGGTGCGGGGATCACCCTGCACGAGGCGCTCGCGGCCGCCGAGCGGCTCGCCGGTGAGGGCATCGCGGCGCGCGTGATCGACTGCTTCTCGGTGAAGCCGATCGACGGGGCCTCGCTTCGCTCGGCGCTGGCCGATACCGGCCTGGTCGTGACCATCGAGGACCACTGGATCGACGGCGGTCTCGGGGACGCGGTGCTCGCCGCCGTCGCATCCGACGCCGAGCTCTCCGGACGCGTGCACAAGATCGGGGTCACCGAGATGCCGGGGTCGGGCGCCCCCGAGGAGCTCCGCGACTGGGCGGGGATCTCGGGCGATCGGATCGCGCGGACCGTGCGCGATCTCCTGGCGTAGGGGCGGGGGCTAGACCTCGAGCGGGACGAGCTCGAACCGGTTCACGTCGACCAGTCCGCGATCGGTGAGCTTGAGCTCCGGGACCACCGAGAGCGCCATGAACGACATCGCCATGAACGGCGAGGGCAGGGTGGTCCCCGCCTCCTCGGCGGCGCGTTCCAGGATGCGCGCCCGCTCGGCGACCTCTTCGAACGGGAGGTCCGACAGCAGCCCGCCGATCGGGCAGGGGAGCTCGGCGAGCACCTTGCCGCCAACGACCACCACCTGGCCCCCGCCGATCTCGCGAAGCCGGTTCGCGGCGTACGCCATGTCTCCTTCGTCGACACCGACCACCACGAGGTTGTGGGCGTCGTGGGCGTGGCTCGACGCGAGCGCTCCGGCTTGGAGGCCCAGCCCGCGCACGAAGCCGAGGCCGATGCGGCCGGTGCCTCGGTGGCGCTCGACGACGGCGATCTTCGCGAGGTCGCGTCCCGGGTCGGCGTGCGCCTTCCCGTCGCGGCGCAGCGGTTCGTCGACGAGCGAGCGGGTGACGATCGTCCCGGGGTCGACGCCGATCACGCGAACGCTGCCGTCGGCGACGATCTCGAAGTCGGCCGGCACGAGGTGGCGGACGCTCACGCTGTGGTGCATCCACTCCGGCATCGCGGAGGAGACGATCGCCGTGCTGGCGCCGTCCTCGGCGACGAGTCGGCCCCGCTTCCAGACGCGATCGGGTCGGAACGAGATGAGATCGGGGAGGGCGACGACGTCCGCGAGATATCCCGGCGCGATCGCACCGAGATCGTGGAGGCGGTGGTATCGGGCGGCATTCAGCGTCGCCATCACGACGGCGTCCGAAGCCGGGCAGCCGAGCGCGACGGCCTCTCGGACCACGTCGTTGATGTGACCGCGCTCCTGCAGATCGTGCGGCTCGCGGTCGTCGGTACAGAGGAGGCAGTTGGTGGTCCCGTGCTCGACGACGAGGGGGAGCAGCGCCTCGAGGTTCCGCGCCGCCGAACCCTGGCGGATCATGATCCACATGCCGAGGCGACGCTTCTCGAGCGCCTCCTCGTACGTCGTGCACTCGTGGTCGCTCCGGACGCCGGCCGCGAGGTAGGCGTTCAGCTCCGGCCCGGAAAGCCCGGGAGCGTGGCCGTCGATATGCCGCCCTGCCGCGGCCGCCACCTTCGCGACGGCGTCGTCGTCGGCCGCGACGACCGCGGGGTAGTCCATCATCTCGGCCAGACCGATCGCCCTCGGCTCCGTGCGCAGCAACTCGGCGATGTCGTCCGCCGTCAACGTCGCGCCCGACGATTCGAACGGCGAGGCCGGCACGCACGACGAGACCATCACGTACGCGTCCAGGGGGACCTCGGCCGCGGTGGCCAGCAGGGCACGGACGCCTTCGACGCCGAACACGTTCGCGATCTCGTGCGGGTCGAGCACGACCGTGGTGGTTCCCCACGGGAGCGCGGCCCGGGCGAACTCGTCGAGCCGAAGCTTCGTCGTCTCCAGGTGCATGTGCCCGTCGATGAGGCCGGGGACGAGGGTCAGACCGGAGACGTCGACGCGTTCGTTGCCCTCGTACCCGTTCCCGACGGCCGCGACGTGTTCCCCGGAGATCGCGACGTCGGCCTCGAGGAACTCACCCGTGAACACGGAGAGGACTCGCCCGCCCGAAAGCACCACGTCCGCAGGTTCCGCCTGGCGGGCGACCGCGATCCGCCGAGCGAGGCCGGTCCCCATCGTCGAAGGGTAGCCGAAGGCGCCGGGTACCATGCCCGGCGATGGATCTCGTCTCCACGCCTCTGAAGCCCAGCCTGCGCGGCCGGATCCACCAGGTCGCGTTCTTCGTCTCGATCCCGGCCGGCGCGCTCCTCGTGTTGCTCGCGAGCGGGCCCGCGGCCACGGCCGTCGCGGTCATCTACGCCGTGAGCCTCAGTGCGGTCCTCGGCTCGAGCGCGGCCTATCACCGGGGCGCGTGGTCCGAGCGGGCGCGCCGATGGATGAAGCGACTCGATCACTCGATGATCTTCGTGCTCATCGCCGCCAGCTACACGCCCGTCGCGGCCCTGGTGCTCGGAGGAACGTGGGAGGTCGTCCTGATCTCGGTTGTCTGGGCGGGCGCGGTGGTAGGTGTCACGATGAAGCTGGCGCGACCGGACGGACTCATCGTTCCGAGCGCCGTGCTGTACATGGTGCTCGGATGGCTCGCCGTCGTGGCGTTCCCGCAGTTCCTGAGGGAGATGGGCCCCGCACCGCTGATCCTGATGGTGACGGGCGGTCTCCTGTACACGGCAGGAGCGATCGTGTTCGCGAGCCGGCGACCGGATCCACGGCCTTCGACGTTCGGCTATCACGAGATCTGGCACGCCTTCATGGTGGCCGCGGCTGCCTGTCACTACGCGATGATCTTGTTGTTGGTCCTCGCATCCTGAGTCGTTACTGGTATCGTGATCGCCGAGGACGGCATCGCCGTCCGTGAGGTTTCGCTCCTCGTTCCTCCTTCTGGGTTACCTGACCGGGGTCTCGGGGCAAGGCCAAACCTCCCCGAGATCACCGCGGCAGTTGCCGCGGGTCCGTGCTCCTGGAAGGAGTCGAACATGACCACCACCTTCGCCGACCTCGGCGTGTCGCGTCCCGTGACCGAGACGCTCCGCGCCAGAGGCATCGAAGCCCCGTTCCCGGTGCAGTCGCTCGTGCTGGGCGATGCGATGGCGGGCCGAGACGTGCTCGGCCGCTCGAACACCGGCTCGGGCAAGACCCTCGCGTTCGCCCTCCCGATCGTCGAACGCGTTCGACAGAGCGACGAGGCGCCGGCGGCGCTCGTGCTGGTGCCGACGCGCGAGCTCGCGCAGCAGGTCGCCGACGAGTTCGCCGATATCGCGAAGGTCAAGGGCCTGCGCGTCGGCGTGGCCTACGGAGGAACCAACGTCAAGGAGCAGTCGCGGGGCCTCGGTCGCGCACACGTGCTGATCGCGACGCCCGGTCGGCTGCAGGACATCGCCGAGCGGAAGCTCGTGCGTCTCGACCGCGTCCGGATCCTCATCCTGGACGAGGCCGACCGCATGCTCGACATGGGGTTCCAGCCTCAGGTCGATCGGATCGTGCGGCGTATCCCGAAGGACCGGCAGACCATGTTCTTCTCGGCGACGCTCGACGGCGCAGTGGGGAACCTCGCCCGTGCGTACACGCGTGAGGCCGTCCGACACGAGGTCGAATCGGTCGGCGAGACCGTGGAAGGGGTCGAGCACCGGTTCGTGCAGGTCTCCGTGCATTCGAAGGTGGACGCGCTGACCGAGCTGCTCGGGCACGGCGGCGAGCTCACGCTCGTGTTCGTCCGGACGAAGCGGGGCGCCGACCGGCTGGTCAACAAGCTGCGCGCGAAGGGCGTTCGGGCCGAGGGGCTACACGGGGACATGCCGCAGCGGGCTCGGCAGCGGGCGCTCGAGCGGTTCGAGGCCGCCAAGGTGGACGTGCTGGTCGCGACCGACGTCGCCGCGCGCGGACTCGACCTGCTGGGCATCAGCCACGTCGTGAACTACGACCCGCCGCAGGACGACAAGGGGTACGTGCACCGCGTCGGACGGACGGCCCGCGCCGGTGGGACCGGGACCGGGATCACGCTCGTCACGGCCGATCAGCAGGGCGACGTCGGCCGCATGGCCGCCCGGCTCGAGCTTCACGAGGCGTTCGAGGAGGAGGGCATGAAGGTCGCTCCCCCCCAGGTCGTCTTCTCCGCCTCGGCCAAGGGGCGGCGCTCGGGGCTCCGCCGTCCGCCTCGGCGCAAGTTCTAGGCGCTCAGAAGCTGGACTGGCAGCCGCTCTCGTCGGGCAGCAGTGGCCGGAAGATGAGCTGGTACACGCCGTCGCTCGTCCACGGCGTGATCTCGTTCGCCGCGCCCGCGACGGGCAGGACCGTCGAGAGGTCCTCGCCGTTCACCACGCCGCACCGCACCGGGGCGCCGTGATCCTCGACCGGGTCGCCGAACGAGCCGAGCGGCTCGCCGAGCGGCCACGCGACCTCCTCCTGCGGCGGATCGGGCTGGCCCCGGTAGGGCTGCGAGTAGACGCGGAGCTCGGTGGGGTCGAGCGGTTGCTCCTGCCCGACGGATCCCTCGGGCAGCCAGCTGGAGAGATCGCCGAGGAGCATCTGGAACTCCGCGAGCGCGGCGCGTTCGTCTGCGTCCGCCTCGCCGCCGCAGGTTCCCGCCGGCTCGCCGACGTCGAGCGCGTACGCGGAGACCACCGACGTGCTCCCGTTCGCGTTGGTGGTGAACACCGTCGTCGCGGCGTCGGCGATGCAGTCGTTGCCGTACGAGGCGTCGCCGTCCATGAGCCCCGCGTCGCGGGCGGCCTCCAGGATCGCCTGGACGCCGTCCTCGGCGATCGGCGTCGCGGTCAGCCCCGGAAGCGCCGGCGGGGGATAGATCTCGATCTGCGGAGCCTGCATGACGATCCTCCCGTCCCCGTACAGGGTCCACGAGGGGATCGAGCGCAGGGTGTAGTCGACGGGGACGAACCCGCCCGTGTATTCCACCCGGAGCACGACCTCGTCGGCGCCGGTCGGGTGCTCGATCCCGGTCGAACCGGTCCCCCCGGTTCCGTCGCCTCCGGTCGACCCACCGTCGTCGCTGAGTCGACCGCAGGCAACGAGCACGAACATCAGAGCGAGCAGGGCCCAGAGCTTCCGCGAGGTCATCGGTTCCTCCGTAGTCGGGTTCGGCTTCGACGTCCCTCGGAGCCTGGAGGTTCCGAAGGGCGGGAGCAAGGAGCGGAAGGTTAGGCTGGGCCGGTGGGGACGATGCGCGCGCTGCGGAAGACGACTCGTGCTCCCGGCGCCGAGCTCGTGGAGGTCGCCGTCCCCGACCCGGGGGAGGGCGAGGTGCTCGTCCGGGTCCACGCCGCGTCGATCTGCGGCACCGACTTGCACATCTACGATTGGAACGAGTGGGCGCAGGGCCGGATCCCCCGCGTGCCGATGACGTTCGGTCACGAGGTGGCGGGGACGGTCGAACGCGTCGGCCCCGAGGTGCACCACGTGCAGGCCGGTGCGTTCGTCGCGGCCGAGACCCACATCGCGTGCGGCGTGTGCTCCACCTGCCGGACCGGGCGGGCGCACATCTGCCGGAACCTGCGGATCCTCGGCGTCGACACCGAGGGCGCGTTCGCCGAGTACGTGGTCGTGCCCGCAGCCAACGCCTGGATCGTCGGCGAGGGGATCCATCCGGATCACGCGTCCGTGATGGAGCCGTTCGGCAACGCGGTGCACGCGACGTTCGGAACCGAGGGCGGCGAGGACCTGCTCACGAACCCGGTCGCGGTGATCGGGTGCGGGCCGATCGGCCTGTTCGCCGTCGGGATCGCCAGGGCGCTCGGCGCCTGGAAGGTGATCGCGATCGAGCCGAACGACGAGCGCCGGGCGCTCGCCGCGAAGATGGGCGCCGACCTCCTCGTGGACCCGAAGTCCGAAGACCCGGTGCGGGTCGTGCTCGACGCAACGGACGACAACGGCGCCGAGGTGGTGCTCGAGATGTCGGGGAACCCGACCGCGATCGATCAGGGCACGAGGATGGTGGCGCGAGGCGGGCGCATGTCGCTGCTCGGGCTGCCCGACGGGCCGGTCACGCTCGACCTCAACGACCAGGTGATCTTCAAGGAGGCGAGGGTCCAGGGCGTGACCGGGCGCGAGATGTTCCGCACCTGGCAGCAGACCACGACGCTCCTGTCGACCGGGCGCGTGGACGTCTCGCCGGTGATCACGCACCGGTTCCCGGTCGACCGGTTCGAGGAGGCGTTCGAGATCGCCGCGTCCGGCCACGCGGCCAAGGTCATCGTGTTCCCGGGTGCCGAGGGCTAGAGGTAACCGGCCGTGCCGGTGGACGGCTGCTGCGGGGCCTGCCGCGCCCGGGCGGCGAGCGCCTCGACGCGGAACGGGAGCGTCTTGAGGTCGGTCCCGTCGACCGACACCACGACCCGATAGGTCCCCGGTCGAGGGAGCGACAGGCCGTTCAGGTTGAGGGCGATCGGCACGACCTGCTCGTCGTCGGCGCCGGCAGTGAACTCGCCACCGATCCGGTTGACGGGGCCCTCCTGGCCCGAGCCGAGGACCAGCTCCTCCTCCCCGGGACCGAGCAGCCGGAGCTCGAACCTGCGGGGCGTGCGCTCGGCGCCGGCGGGGACGCGGAACAGGAGGCCGATCCCCACCCGGTCGTGGCGTCCCGGGAACAGCGCGACGGAGATGCGGTTCCACCCGGCGCCGAGGGCATAGAGCTTGCCTTGCACGTTCGCCACCGAGTCCGCGAGGAAGCCGTCGAGCTCGATCTCCACAACCGTCCTTCCCGAGCCGGGAACCGAGCGTACGTGATGCGATAGCGTGGCGGTCCGATGCCCGGAGCGCTCGACTACCTGAAGGAACGGCTCGCCGAGCTCGACGATCAGGGACTGCTGCTCCGCGAACGCGAGCTCGAGGGTCCGACTGGACCGAGGGCGCGGTTCGACGGACGCGAGGTGATCAACCTCGCGTCGAACAACTACCTCGGCCTCTCGAACCATCCCCGGATGAACGCCGCCGCGTCGAGGGCGGCCGCGGAGCTCGGCGCCGGCACCGGTGCGGTCCGCACGATCGCCGGGACCCTGTCGATGCATCGGGAGCTCGAACGGCGGTTCGCCGAGTTCAAGCACGCCGAGGCCTCGGTGATGTTCCAGTCCGGGTTCACCTCGAACGCCGGCACCGTCGCCGCGATCTTGGACAAGGGCGACGTGATCGTCAGCGACCGGCTGAACCACGCGTCGATCATCGACGGCGCGCGCCTGTCGCGGGCAGAGATCAAGGTGTTCGAGCACAAGGACGCCGAGCACGCCGACCGGCTCCTCGAGGAGACGAGGGCACCCGACCGCCGGCAGCTCCTGATCACGGACGGCGTGTTCTCGATGGACGGGGACATCGCCCCGCTGCCGGATCTCGTCGAGGTGGCCGAGCGGCACGGCGCGATCATGATGGTGGACGACGCACACGCGTCGGGCGTGCTCGGGACGAACGGGGCCGGTACCGTCGACCACTTCGGGCTCCACGGGCGCGTCGACGTCCAGGTGGGAACGCTGTCGAAGGCGATCGGCGTGCTCGGCGGGTTCGTCGCGGGCCCGGGCGACCTGATCGAATGGCTGCGCAACCGCGGCCGGCCGTACCTGTTCTCGACGAGCGCGCCGCCCGCCGTCACGGCGGCGTGTCTCGAGGCGCTCGACATCATCGCCGACGAGCCCGAGCGCATCGAGCGGCTGTGGA
>DATFEU010000347.1:0-2819 GCA_035250725.1 Actinomycetota bacterium | reverse complement strand
ACAAGGCAGCCAGTGGCGGCTGTCGCCCTACGAGACGGCGTACTTCTTCGCGAGCCGAGTCCTGGGGTTGAGCCCGGACCGCAACATGGCCGCACCGGAGCCGCTGGGCGACGGCCTGTACACGATCGTCGTTCGAACCCGAACGTCGTGCTCGTCGCAACCTCAATTGCGTTGCCCACCGGAAGACGTGAGGCTCGTGCTCCGTCAGCTCGACAACTCGCCGAAGGGGATCTGGAGCGTGGTCTCGGCTCAGACCGCCGGGTTCCCCGACCTCCCTGCTGTCGGGGCGGAGCTCGTCGCAGGGGAACCCGCCGAGATCTCGACGCAGGTCCCGGCCGACCAGAACGTATACGTCGCCTTCGTCGGGCTCGACGAGTGCGCGGGGTGGGAGTACGACGTCATCAGGAGCGCCTCAGACGTTTCCTTGCGCACCCCGACACCGCCCGAAGCCGCGTCCGATGGCTGCCCGGTCGCTCTGATCGCGATGCACAACGATCCCGGCATCCAGCAGCTCACGGGGCTCGGACGACGGCTCCTGGACTACGGGAACCGCATCGCGCTGTATGAGGTGCTCGCCGTGCCCATTCGACTCCTTCCCTCCGCGGCTTCGGGCTCGGTCCCCGAGGTGGCGACCGTCACATGCGAGGGCGCGAGCATCACGGTCGACACCTCGGTCGTCGCGGCTCAGTCCGACGGCATCCACATCGACGTCACGACGATCGGCGACACGCCGGTCTCATTTCACGTGGCGGAGGACGCGGGCGCAGATTCCGCCGTTTCGTCGCAGGGGCGCGGGACGAACGAGTCGTCCGCCGAGGTCATCCTGCAGTCGGCTCCCGGACGCTACGTCCTCTCGTGCACGGCGCCCCAGGAGGGCGGGGTCGGCATCGCGTCGCTCGAGGTCGTCGACCCGAACGGCTCCTTCGTTCCCGCCGAACCCGAGTGTTCGGGAGGCGAGGCGTGGGGCATGTCGCCCGCCTACGCCCCCGGTGCGCTCGGCGACCGCGGTGATCCGGTCGAGATCGCACGGATGCGGCTCACGGGTCTTCAGGAAGGCGACGTGGTCGAGCGCGCGGGCTACGCGCAAGGGGACGGAACGGCGATCGTCCGGATCGTCCGTGACGGGGCCGTGGTCGCGAAAGTCGAGCTGTTCGACGACGGCCAGGGGGGTTGGTTGCTGAGCAGCATGGACGGCTGCGGCGACGCGCAGTTCGGCTGGTCCTCGGAGGGTTCCGAGCCGACGGGCCCGAGCGGTGAGCTGTGCGAGCCGCCGTCGGCAGACCTGTTGATCGTCGTGGACGAGGGCGAGTTCGAGTCGGACGTCGGGTGCGTCTCGGCGCCGGCAGGCGAGTCGCTCACGATCACCCTCGACAATCGCGATTCCAGCGGGCACAACATCTGGATCTATCCGCTGGCGTTGGACGAGCCGGTCTTCAGAGGGCCTCCCTGCTTCGGCCCGGACCACATCACGTACTCGGTGCGCCCGCTGGAGGCAGGGCGGTATCGCCTGGTCGACAACATGAACCCGGGCGGGGCGGAGATGACGCTGGTCGTCAACTAAGCACAGCCAGTCGTACGGACGGGCACTGCTAAGGTGAGTGGGGAAGCTTCCGGAGCCGTTGGAAGGGGCTCCGGGCGGAGTAGCGTCCGGCCCGGCCTACCCTCCCTTCCACGCGGGCGTGCCCGCGGGGTCGGGCCGGACCCTTGTCCGGCAGATCACTCCTCCAGCAGATCCGCGAGCTGTCGTGCGTTGTTGACCGCGAAGTCGCGGTAGCAGTTGTTCATCAGGACGTGCGCTTCGCGCGTCTGGTCGGCGACCTCCCGGATCCGAGGCGCCCACTCCTTGAGTTCGTCCTCGGAGTACTCGTAGCGGAAGCGCTCGGAGGCGCTCACGTTCTTCTTGCCCCACACCTCGCGGTCCCGCCCGTGGAACCGGACGAGCGAGAGGTCCTTGGCCGTGGCCGCGGCGATCGGCGGCACGCTGGAGTCGAACCCCTGCGGCATGTCGACGCACACGAGCGGCAGGTCGTGCTCCTCGAGGAACGACAGCGTCTCCTCAGCGTTGCGCTCCTCGAGCCAGGTCTTGTGGCGGAACTCGACGGCGATCCGGAAGTCCCTGAGGCGTTCCGCGCTCTCGAGGATGTAGTCCTTGTTCTTGCGCCCGATCACGAACCACTGGGGGAACTGGAAGAGCACCGCTCCGAGCTTGCCGGCGGAGTGCAGCGGCATCAGCGCGTCGTGGAAACGCTGCCAGACCTCGTCCACCACCGCGTCGGGGAGCTGCTCGCGGTAGAGGTTCTTCTTGTCGTCCAGTTCGTCGGGGAGGTCTTCGAGCAGGTCCTTGTAGAGGGACTCGCGTTTGGTCGGGTGGTTCGTGAGCAACGAGTAGGCCTTGATGTTGAACGTGAAGTCCTTCGGCGTGCGGTCGATCCACAGGACGGCGTTCTTCTCGCTGGGCGGGAAGTAGTACGTCGAGTCGACCTCGACGATCGGGAACTGCGAGGCGTAGAAGCGCAGACGCGCCTCGGCGCTCTTGGCATCGGGCGGGTAGAAGTGTCCGTCCTTGACGAGCGTGGGATCGGTCCAGCTCGCCGTGCCGACGAGGATCCGGCTGCGGATCGGGGAAGACTCGGTGGCGATGCCGATCAGTCCCTCGTCGGCCCCGCGGCAGGCGCGACGGGTTGGCGAATGACCGTCCTCATCCTCTTGGGTGCAACGCGCTTCGGATCGCTCAAGTAGATCTCGTGGAAGTACCCCGTGGCGACGAGCTGGTGCTCGGGCAGGAACTCGCCATGGAGACGAGCCATGGTCGGGAGCGC
>DATFEU010000343.1:0-8026 GCA_035250725.1 Actinomycetota bacterium | reverse complement strand
TGCTCACCGCCGTCCACGAGAACGGCCGCGACGACATCTACCTCGGGACGTACGAGGGGCTGTACTGCGTCTCGTGCGAGGCGTACTACACCGAGGACGACCTCGTCGACGGGATGTGCCCGATCCACGGGCGCCCGGTCGAACGGATGACCGAGCAGAACTACTTCTTCAGGCTGTCCGCGTACGGGGACCGGCTCCTGGAGCACTACGACCGCTTCCCCGAGGCCGTGCGGCCGGACACCCGCCGCAACGAGGTCCTCTCGCTGATCCGGGGCGGCCTCCAGGACTTCTCGATCAGCCGGACGAGCTTCCGCTGGGGCATCCCGCTGCCCTGGGACCCGAACCACGTCTGCTACGTCTGGTTCGACGCGCTCACCAACTACATCACCGCGGCCGGGTACGGCACCGACGAGGGACGCTTCGCGGAGACGTGGCCGGCCGACGTCCACCTGATCGGCAAGGACATCCTCCGGTTCCACGCCGTGTACTGGCCGGCGATGCTGATGGCCGGCGGCGTCGAGCCGCCGAAGCAGGTATGGGCCCACGGGTTCCTCACGGTCGGCGGCCGGAAGATGTCGAAGACCAACGCGACGGGCATCCATCCGTTCGAGCTCGTCGACCACTTCGGCGTGGACTCGTACCGCTACTCCTTCATGCGCGAGATCCAGTTCGGCCAGGACGGGAGCTTCTCGTGGGAGTCGATGGTCGAGCGCCACAACGCCGATCTCGCGAACGGGCTCGGCAACCTCGCGAGCCGGGTGCTCGCGATGCTCGGGTCGTACTTCGACGGCGCCGTCCCCGAGCCCGGAACCACGGGGTCCGAGGACGACCTCCCGCGGGTGTTCGATGAGGCCGTTCGCCGGTACGACGAACACATGTCCGCGCTGGCCCTCTCACAGGCCCTGGCGGCGGTGTGGGACATCGTCGGCCGGGCCAACGGGTACCTGGTCGAGAAGGAGCCGTGGAAGGTCGCGGGCGACGAGGGCCGGCGCGACGAGCTCGCCGGCATCCTCTACGCGGCGGCCGAGACGCTCCGGATCCTCGCGATCCTGATCCGGCCGATCATGCCGGGCGCCGCGGGCCGCCTGTGGGCACAGCTCGGCGTCGCACGAGCGCTCGAGGACCAGCGGCTTCCCGCAGACGCCGGCTGGGGCGGACTTCCTGCCGGCACGAAGACCTCGAAGGGCGAGCCGCTGTTCCCCCGCCTCGACTCCTGAATGAGGGTTGTCGCCGAAGGGTTTCACGTGGGACCCGGCTCCTCGACTTCGGCTCGACAGCCGTCCGTCGCAGCGCCTCGCGCGAGCCGCCCGTCGTCGACCCGAGGTCGAGGAACGATGCGGGCGGGGTAGGGTGTCCGGCGCGTGAACCCCTCGAACCGTGAACCAGCGATGCAGACCGGCGAGGAGCCGACCGAACCGCCGCGACCCGGGCTCGTCGACACGCACTGTCACCTGTTCCTGCTCGAGCCGGAGCCGGCCGCCGTCGTCGAGGGGTCCCGGGCGGCGGGCGTCGAGACCCTCGTCTGCGTCGGTATCAACCCGGGGTCGAGCCGTCGATCGCTCGAGCTCGCCGAGTCGTTCCGGGGCGTGTTCGCCACGGCCGGCATGCATCCCCACGAGGCGAGCGCGTTCGACGCGCGCGCGGGAGCCGAGATCGAGGAGCTCCTTGGGAACCCGCTCGTCGTGGCGGTCGGCGAGTGCGGGCTCGACTTCTTCCGGATGCGATCGCCGCGCGAGGACCAGGAACGGGTCCTCCGCACCCACGTGGGGCTCGCGCGAGAGTCGGGGTTGCCGCTCGTCGTCCACGTTCGCGACGCGTGGCCGGAGATCCTTCGAGTGCTCGATGAGGGTTCTGCCGAGCAGGTGGTGATCCACTGCTTCAGCGGCGACGCGGAGACGGCCCGGGCGTGCGCCGACCGGGGGTGGTTCGTGTCGTTCGCCGGGAACGTGACGTACCCGAAGAACCCGCACCTGCGCGAGGCCGCGGCGGCGGTGCCGCTCGACCGCATCCTGGTCGAGACCGACAGCCCCTTCCTCGCGCCGCAGCGACTGCGCGGGCGCGACAACCTCCCGGCGAACGTGGTCGACGCGATCGAGGAGATCGCCGCCGCGAGGGGCGAGCCTGTGGAAAACGTGCGCGCCGCGACCGCCGAGAACGCCTGGAGGGCCTTCCCGAGGATCAGATAGGCCCGAGATGGCCACCGGTTTCAAGTTTGCCTCGAGGGTTGAGGGTTTGATAGCGTCGGCAGCCAGAACTCGCAGTCGGAGGCTTCGGTGCCGGCGTCAGCCGCTTCCCCCCCGGAGCCTTCTTCGACGAAAGGGCAGGATGCCGGTTCGTCCGACGCGGGTCCGGCGACTTCGGATCCGCAAGGCGATGGGGAACGCGGTCCTCGCGAGCACGCTGCTCGCGGCTGGGGTCGTGTACGTCGCCGTCCAGAAGACCGTGACGCTGATCGTCGACGAGGGGCACCCGGAGGCCGTTCGGACGATGAGCACCAGCGTGGGCGGCCTCCTGGAGGGTGAAGGCATCGTCCTTGGCGCCGGGGACCTCGTGACGCCGGCGGCGGTGACGCCGCTCGCGGACGGGATGACCGTCCTCGTCGACCGCGGTTGGGTCGCGACGACGGACACGCCGAGCGCCGGGGATGTGGGGGTCTGGGTGATGGAAGGAGTGACCGCGCCGCACCTGATGCTCGCGGCACGAAGCACCGAGACATGGTTCTCCGCGGGAGCGCCGGACGGGCCGTCGTCGGTGGTGGCCGCGACCGTCGTGGTGATGGGGAAGGACCACGACGTCGTGACGAACGCGGCCACCGTCCGCGAGCTCCTCTCGGCCATGGGGATCGAGCCCGACGGCGACGACCGCGTCCTTCCGTCACCCAGGACCCCCATCAGGAACGGGTCGCGCATCCGGTTCGACCGGATCGCGCTGCGAATCGAGGACGTCCGCGTCCCGATCCCGTACACGACGTCGACGCAGTTCACCGACCGGCTCGAGCCGGGTGAGGTGCGCGTGATCCGCGAGGGCATCGACGGCGTGATGATCGAGCGCACACGGGTCACGTTCGTGAACGGCGATGCGGTCCGGCGGGTGGTGCTCTCGCGGACCGTGGTCGCCGAAGCCGTGCCGGGCCTCCGCCAGGTCGGCCGGGCCGACACGGCCGACGGGACCCAGGTGGGCGAGGCGAGCTGGTACGGGTTCGCGCCGGGCAACGGGCTCACGGCGGCCCATCCGTGGTTGGCGTTCGGTACGGTGGTCACCGTCGAGAACCTCGCGAACGGTAGGACCGTCCAGGTGGTGATCAACGATCGTGGACCATTCGGCGGGCGGATCATCGACCTCTCCGATCAGGCCTTCGCCCGGATCGCCCGCCTCTCCCACGGGGTCTGTCAGGTCCGCCTCACCTGGTGAGCCCCCGGGCGGCCTCGGCCGATCGGAGCTGAAGCAGCTCGCCACCCGCCACGGGCTCCGACCGACGAAGCGACTCGGTCAGCACTTCCTCGCCGACCCGAACCTCGCCCGCGCGATCGCGGCCGATGCCGGGATCCGGCACGGCGATCGGGTGCTCGAGGTCGGCGCCGGTCTCGGCTCGCTCACGGTCGCGCTCGCCGGAGCCGGGGTCCCGGTGCTCGCGATCGAGGCCGACCGCGGCGTCGCCCGGGCGCTCGAGGAGGTCGTCGCCCCCCTCCGCGACGTCCGGGTCGTCGTGGCCGACGCGATGCACGCCGACTGGGGCGCGCTGCTCGAACCGGGGCGATGGGCGATGGTGTCCAACCTGCCCTACAACATCTCGGTCCCGCTCCTGCTCGACCTCCTCGGCGGTGTCGACGCGATCGACCGGTTCCTCGTGATGGTGCAGCTCGAGGTGGGGGAACGCCTCGTCGCCCCGCCGGGGGATGCGTCGTACGGGGCGGTGAGCGTCCGCGTCGCGTACCACGCCGACGCACGGATCACGCGCCGGGTGCCGGCGGACGTCTTCTGGCCGCGACCGCGGATCGACTCGGTGCTCGTGCGCCTCGACCGTCATGAACCGCCGGTCGACGTCGATCGGGGCGCGCTCTTCCGGGTGGTCGACGAGGGGTTCGCGGAGCGGCGCAAGACGATGGCGAACGCCCTCCGGCGGCTCGGCCTCGACGCGGAGGCCGCGGCGAGCGCGATGCGCGCGAACGGGCTCGACCCCTCCACGCGGGCGGAGCGGCTGGGGCTCCCCGAGTTCGCGGGGATCGCCGGGAACCTGCTGGACGCCGGGTGGCGGCCCTGAGCGCTCCCGCTCGCAACGTGCGGAGCGTCCGTCGCGAGGCCCGGGCCAAGATCAACCCGTTCCTCCGGGTCCACGGCGAGCGCGAGGACGGCTACCACGAGATCGAGAGCCTCGTCGTACCGATCTCGCTCGCCGATCTCGTGACGGTGCGCCCGTCGGCCAAGCTGCGCGTCGCGGTGAAGGGTGAGGCGTCGCTCGCGGGCGACGTCCCGGCCGGCGGCCTGAACCTCGCCCTCGTCGCGGCGCTCGCCCTGGCCGACGAGTGTCCCGACGCCGGCGGCGCGCTGATCGAGATCGACAAGCGGATCCCCGTGGCGGCGGGGCTCGGTGGCGGCAGCGCGGACGCCGCCGCCACGATCGACGCGCTGAACGAGCTCTGGGGCTGCGGCGCGGCCGCCGCGACGGTGGACGCCCTCTGCGAGCGGCTCGGCTCGGACGTCCCCGCGATGCGCGCGGGAACCTCGGTCGTGATCTCCGGAAGGGGGGAACGGCTCGCGGCGGTCGAGCTCGCCCCGCTCCACTGGGTCCTCGTCCGGTTCGGGTTCGGGATTCGATCGCCCGACGCCTACCGTTGGTGGGACGAGGACGGCGGGCGGACGGGCCCCGACCCGGCCCCGTTGCTCTCGGCCGCGTCCACGGGCGACCTCGGGTCCCTCGGGCCGCTGCTGTTCAACGACCTCGAGCCCTCCGTCGTCGCGCGGCATCCGGCGGTCGGCGGCGCGAAGCGGCGACTCATGGACGATGGCGCGCTCGGCGCGGTCATGAGCGGGAGCGGCTCGTCGGTCGTCGGGCTCGCCCGGGATCTCGCGCACGCCGAGGAGCTCGCCGGCCGGATCGACGGCGCGACCGCGGTCGTGGGTCCTCCTCCCGCTTAGGATGGCCCGTGGAGCGGTCCGGGGTCGTCTAACGGCAAGACGCGGGCCTTTGGAGCCCTCGATGGAGGTTCGACTCCTCCCCCCGGAACGACGCCCGCCACCGCGCACGGGAGGCTTGCCGTTCGTGTCTTTGGCCACGCGCTGGCCGAGGCGCCTCCTGAGCAGATGGCACGTGCCTTCTTGCCCAGGTTCCCATCCAGCCGGTTCCCGATGGGCGAGGAACCCGATGATCCCTCTGCGGGTCGAACAGGGACCTCTCTCGCCCGGGAGACGGCCAGTACCCGGAGGAGGCCGGCGTGCCGATGAAGCGCATCCGACCGATCGTGGTCGTTGCCGCGGCGGTCATCACGGCGTGCGCGGAAGCGTCGTCGACGGGTTCCGGTGTGGGCGCCGGCCCAGGCAACGGCGCGTCGTCCGCGATCGTCGCGATGTGTGGAGGAGTCACGTTCTCAACGCTGCCGCCCGACCCTTCGGGATTCCGGCCGTTCGATCGATGGGCTGAGGTGGACCTGTCTGAGATCGGCACCGAGCGAGAGTTCTTCGAGGAGTACGACTGGTTCGTCGCAGACGAGACCTCGACAACTCTCCGGCTCTTCGGATCGACGGAGTCGGACAAGGCATCCTCCCTCTACGCGAGCGCGGGCTTCAGGTGGGAGGACGGCACGTGGAAGCCCGGCGGATGGGGGGACTGTCGTATCGAGCTGTCGGCGCCCGGATGGGGCAACGCTCGCTTCGTGTTGGACCCGGACAACCCGCCCGATCCGAGCGCTTCAACGGTGACGCTCCTTGCGACCGAGGTGAACTGCGCCGGCGGCCAGAGACCGAACGGCCGCGAAGTTCGCGCTGTCGTTCTCGATGACGCGCCCGGTTCGGTCTCGATCGTGGTCCTCGTGGAGCCGGCGGAAGGCGCCGTCACCTGTCAGGGGAATCCTGCGTTCCGGTACGAGGTCGATCTCGGTTCTCCGCTCGGTGATCGACACGTCCTGGATGCCAGCGTGTATCCGCCGGTCGACGTCTCGATCGCGGGCGGGTAAGGGGACGATGCTCTCAGGGGGGCGACCGAGTCGATCTGAGGTCCGCCCCCCCATGACACGGCAGGCACGACGCGTTCGGCACCCCGGAGTGCGCCTTGCCGGTGGGCGCCTCGCGCCGGTACAAAGGGGGCCGTGCCCGAGAGGACCTCCTCACCGAAGCCGTCGCTCGCCCTGGTCGTGCTCGCCGCGGGCAAGGGCAAGCGGCTGAAGTCGGACCTCCCGAAGGTCCTGCATCCGCTCTGCGGGCGGCCGGCGCTCTGGTGGGTGCTGCGGACCGCGCGGGCGGCGCGTCCCGACCGGATCGTCGTCGTCGTGCATCACGGCGCAGACGACGTGCGGGCGGCGGTCGCGAGGTGGGGCATCTCGCCGAAGCCCGTCTTCGTGGAGCAGGGGGAGGTGCTGGGGACCGGTCACGCCGTGCTCGCCGCGGAGCGCGCCGTCGGCCGCTCGGACGAGGTCCTCGTCGCGAACGGCGACCTCGACCCGGTCACCGAGGACGACGTCCGGGCGCTGCTCCGCCTCCATCGCCGGACCCGGTCTGCGGCGTCGGTGATCGTCACCGAGGTCGAGACCCCGGGCGGCTACGCGCGGGTCGTCCGCGAAGGGGACCGGCTGGTTTCGATCGCGGAAGGGACCGACGCTCCGCCCGAGCTCCGCGAGGTCAACGAGATCGGGACGAACTGGATCGCGTTCCGGCGCGAGGACCTGTTCAGGGCCCTCCCGCTCGTCGGCCGCGACAACAGTCAAGGCGAGCACTACCTGAACGACGTCTACGCGATCCTGATGGACAAGGGCGAACGCCTCTCGGTCCTGAAGGTGGACACGGGCGGAGCGATGGGGATCAACTCGCGCTCGGGGCTGGCGCAGGCGACGCGGGTGCTCCGCGACCGCATCAACGCCCGACACCTCGCGAACGGCGTGACGCTCGTCGACCCGGCGACGGCGTACATCGACGTCGACGCCAAGATCGGCCGCGACACGGTGATCCATCCGATGACGTTCCTTGCGGGCGAGACGGCGATCGCCGCCGGGTGCGAGATCGGCCCCTCGACGCGGATCGTCGACAGCCGGGTCGGCACGGGGGCGGTCGTGCAGTTCTCGGTCGTCCGAGAGGCGCGGATCGGCGCCGGCGCCCAAGTAGGCCCCTACGCCCACGTTCGGCCCGGGACGATGCTCGGGCCCCGGGCCAAGGTCGGCGCCTACGTCGAGGTCAAGGCGTCGGAGGTGGGCGAGGGCGCCAAGGTGCCGCACCTCTCCTACGTGGGCGATGCGAAGGTCGGCCGGCGCGCCAACGTCGGCGCCGGAACGGTGACCGTGAACTACGACGGGTACGAGAAGCATCGGACCGTCATCGGCGACGACGCGCGGGTGGGTTCGGATACGATGCTGGTGGCGCCGGTGACGGTAGGGAAAGGCGCGGTGACGGGCGCGGGATCGGTGATCACGGACGACGTTCCGGCGGGTGCGCTCGCCGTCGAGCGCTCGGAGCAGCGCATCGTGAAGGGCTACCGAAAGCGCAAGGACGCCGAGGTCGAGACCCGCGGCCAGGGCGCGAAGGCGACGCGGAAGCGGTCGACGAGCTCGGGGAAGGACAAGGGGGCGCGCTGAGCGTGGAGATCGTCACCAAGAAGCGGATGATGCTGTTCTCCGGGACGACGCATCTCGCGCTGTCCGAGGAGATCGCGGACAACCTCGGCATCCCGATCGCGCCGTGTGTGATCCGGCGGTTCGGCTCGGGCGAGATCTACATCCGGCCCGAGGACTCGGTGCGCGGGGCCGACGTGTTCGTGATCCAGACCCACGCCGACCCGGTGAACGAGTCGATCATGGAGCAGCTCATCCTGATCGACGCGATG
>DATFEU010000342.1:0-4365 GCA_035250725.1 Actinomycetota bacterium | reverse complement strand
GATCTACCTCGCGGTCTCGCTCGACAAGCCCCTGCTGCTCGAGGGCGAGGCCGGCGTCGGCAAGACCGAGGTCGCGAAGGTGCTCGCGTCGCTGCTCGGCCGTGACCTGATCCGGTTGCAGTGCTACGAGGGGATCGACGCGAGCCAGGCGCTCTACGAATGGAACTACTCCAAGCAGCTGATCGCCGTCCGCGCGATGCAGGACGTCACCTCAGAAGCACATGTCGAGGACCTCTTCGGCCCCGAGTACCTCGTCGAGCGACCGCTGCTCGCCGCGATCCGCGAGGGGTCGAAGGCGGTCCTGCTTGTCGACGAGCTCGACCGGGCCGACGACGAGTTCGAGGCGTTCCTGCTCGAGGTGCTGTCCGAGTTCGCCGTGACGATCCCCGAGATCGGGCCGATCGCCGCCGAGCAGCCACCGGCGGTGGTCGTCACGTCCAACCGCACGCGCGAGCTCCACGACGCGCTCAAGCGACGGTGCCTGTACCACTGGATCGACCACCCCGCGCTCGACCGCGAGATCCAGATCATCCGTGCCCGCGCCCCCGAGGTGCCCGAGGCGCTCGCGCGCGACGTCGCGACGGCCGTGATGCGCCTGCGCGGGTTCGACATCGCCAAGCGGCCGGGTGTCGCCGAAACGATCGACTGGGCCAACGCCGTGCAGTTCCTCGGCGTCGAGCACCTCGACGAGGAGACGGCGGCTGCGACGCTCGGGGCGGTGCTGAAGGACCACGAGGACCAGCAGCTCGCCGCCGGCCGGATCGGCGAGGTCGTCGGCGACGCGGGGTCGTGACCCATCGGTGGTTGCGCCCGAGGCCGCCGCGCTCGAACGGCTGATCGGGTTCGGCCGCGAGCTCCGGCGGCGCGGGCTCGCCGTCGGCACCGGCCGGATCGTGACCTTCTGCCGCGCGACGGCGGCGCTCGGGGCCCTCGACCGGACCGACCTGTACTGGGCGGCTCGTTCGTCCCTGATCTCGCGGCCCGAGGACGCGGAGGCGTTCGATTCGGCCTTCGACGCGTGGTTCCACGAGGGGATCCGGCTCGAGCTGAACGTCGGACCGGAGGGGCCGCCCGCCGAGCTCGGCGCGGACGCCCTGACGGAGCTCGACGCGCTCGAGGTGGCCGAGGATCACGTCGTCGCCAGCGAATGGCACGAGCTCGGCGACGACGCCGAGACCGAGGGCGAGGCGGCGATCCGCATCGTCGCGAGCGCGATGGAGGTCCTGCGCGAGAAGTCGTTCGCCGATCTGTCCGAGGAGGAGCGCCGCCGGGTGGCGCTGCTGATCCGCCGGCTCGCGGTCACGATGCCGGTCCGACACACACGACGGTATCGGCCGTCGCCCACGGGGACGCGATTCGACGTTCGACGCACGCTCCGTCGCTCGCTCCGGACGCAGGGGGAGCCGTTCCACCGCGCGTGGCGGGCACGTCGGAGCCGGGCGCGGCCGCTCGTGCTGATCCTGGACATCTCGGGCTCGATGGCGCCGTACTCCCGCGCGCTCGCGCAGTTCGCGTTCGCGGCGATGGCCGCCGGACGCCGCGTCGAGGTGTTCTGTTTCGGGACCCGCCTCACCAGGGTCACGCGGACCCTTCGGACGAAGGATCCCGACCGGGCGCTCCACGAGATCGGCAGGCTCGTCGAGGACTGGGAGGGCGGGACGCGGATCGGCGTGTCGCTGAAGGAACTGCTCGACGGCTGGAGCCAGCGGACCGCGCTGCGCGGCTCGGTCGCGGTGATCTGCTCGGATGGCCTCGAACGCGGGGAGCCCGACCTGCTGCGCGAGCAGATGGCGAGGCTCCGGCGGCTCGTGCACAAGATCGTCTGGGTGAATCCGCTGAAGGGGAGCCCGCACTACGAGCCGCTCGCGCGCGGCATGGCGGCGGCGCTGCCCTCGATCGACGAGTTCCTCCCCGGTCACAACCTCGAGAGCCTCGAGGACCTGTCCCGCGCGCTGACCGACTAGGACGACTCGGCGAGCGCCGTCGCGAGCGCGGTCTCCCACGCCCGCGTCATCGCGGCGTAGCCGATCGTGTTCGGATGGAAGTCGTGGTCGAACCGTTCGGAGCAGGCGTAGGTCCACTGGCACACCCGAGCCACGTTGATCGGCACGTCGCCGACGCCGCGGACGTGCACGATCGTGTCGAAGTCCGTCGCGGTGAACGCCCCCTCCGTGTCGGCGACCGGCACGCCGAGCGACGCGTACGTCTCCTCGAGCGTGTCGTTCACCGCGGTCCACACGTCCGCGATGGCGACGACGGCGTCGTGGTCGATCCCGGGGATCGTCCAGGCCACCAGCAGCGGGTCGAGGTAGTTCGAGCCCACGATCGGCACGTCGGGATCGGCCGACCTCAACGTCTCGACGATGAAGGTCAGGCGCGCCGAGATCTTCGGCAGCAGCTCGTCGATGCAGGCCTGGTCGAACGCGACGGCCCCGAACCGGAAGCAACGGAACGTGTCGTTCGAGCCGATCTGCAGCGTGACGAACGCGACGTCCCGGCTCTGGAGCACCGCGACCGCCTGGTCGAGCTGCGTTCCCTCGGCGTACGGACAGCGGCGCCTCGGGCGGTCGATCGTGTTGGTCCGTTCGCCGGGGCAACCGAGCTTGACGAGCCGGAGGTCCGGCACGCGCGCCTGCTCCGACTGGAAGACCTGCTCCGCGTAGCCGCTGTGCGTGTCGCCGTTCGGTTGGAAGCTGGTCGCGAGCGAGTCGCCGAGCGCCAGGTAGACCCTGCCGGTCGACGACGCCGCGGTCGAGGCCGGCTTCGCCCCGGCGGCGAGTGCGGGAACGGCGATGCCGGCGACCAGGAGCAGTGCTGCCACGACGGCGGCGAGCTCGCGAAGCCGTCGAGTGGACCCGTGCACGTTGCGCATGGCGCTCCTCCTTCGGAGATCTGGACGAGGCGACGGTAGCCACCGCCCGGGGGGCGGCACATCGATGACAGCCCTCGTTCTCGCGCAGGGATATCCCTGATGACCGTCGGCCTCCGAGGTGACACCATGGGCCGCCACATCGGAGCCGGCGCGAGAGGCCGGAGGAGAGAGAGGACGTGATGGAGAGGGCGGGGAGGGCCGCGCCCGCGGTCGCCGCGCTGACGCTGTTGCTCGCGGCCGGGACGGTCGTGCTGTTCACGTTCGACGGCGCGATCGGTTCGGACCCCGCCTCGAACGTGCTCATGCTCGTGGCGGTGGTGTGCTACGCGGTGGTCGGCGGGTTGATCGCGTCGCGGTTGCCGAAGAACGCCTGCGGGTGGCTGCTGCTGCTGATCGGTCTCGGGCTCGTGGTGTCGATGGGCGCGGAAGCGGCCACCATGGTCGCCTTCCGTGACGGTCGCACCGTGATCGCCACCTGGACCTTCTGGATCAACTCGTGGTTCCTGGTCGCCACGGTCTGGCCGGGGGTCGTGCTGTACCTGCTCGTGTTCCCGACGGGAGCACCACCCTCCCGGCGATGGCGGCCGGTCGCGATCGGGGTGATCGCGCTGGCGGTCGCCGGCGTCCTCGTGCGCATCGCGCAGCCGTGGGCAGGGGAGCCGGTCACCAACCCCACCGAGCTGCCCGGGCTGTCGTCCGCCGCCGACACCCTGTTCGTGGCGATCTCGCTCGCCTTCGCCGGGGCGGGCATCGTCGCGGTCGCCTCGATCGTCGTGCGGTTCCGGGGCGCCTCCTCGTCCGACCGGCAGGCGCTGCGATGGCTGGCGGTCGTCGGCATGCTCGCCGCCTCGCTCCTCGTGGTCGCGATCGCCGCCGGCGCGCTCGGCCTGCACCGGGTCGGTGATCCGTTCGGGGCCGCCTTCCTCGTCGCGTTGGTGCTCGGTCTCCCGGCGTCCGCGGCCGTCGCGCTGCTCGGGCACCACCTCCACGGCCTCGAGGTGGTGGCGAATCGCTCCCTCGTGTCGGTCTCCGTCGTCGCCGCGATCACGGCGATCTACGGGGTGATCGTGGCCGGGGTGGGAGCCGTCGTGGGGGGCGGCGAGCGAACGAACGTCGTCGCTGCCGTGGTGGCCACCGCCGTCGCCGCCATCGTGTTCCAGCCGGCCCGCCGGCGCGCTCACCGCCTCGCCGACCGACTGATCTACGGGGATCGCGCTTCCCCCTACGAGCTCCTGGCGACGTTCGGTGAACGCCTCGACGAGGCGTCGCTCCGCGAGGTTCTCCCGCGGATGACCCGACTGGTCGCCGACGGCACGGGCGCGGTGCGGGTGAGGATCTGGCTCCGGAACGGCTCCGATCTTCGAGCGGTCGCCCAGTGGCCGACCGGGGTGATGCCGTCGCCGATGCAGGTCACCGGGGACGAGCTCCCGAGCTCGGACGACCCGGTGTTCGCGGTTCGCCACGGGGGAGACCTCCTCGGTGCGATCACCGTG
>DATFEU010000009.1:0-5713 GCA_035250725.1 Actinomycetota bacterium | reverse complement strand
CCGAGCGGCAGCGCCCACGTCACGTACCACGGCAAGAGAACCGGACCGAGCAGCATCAGGCAGAGCAGCCCCCATCCCCACGACGCTCCGACGAGCGGCGCGGAGATCCTCGGAGCACGCCGGACGATCGCACGGCCGATCAGGAACAGCGCGCCCAGGAGGAGCAGCGGGAACACGATCCGTGGGACGAACCCGAGCGCATCCCCCGTCACCGCGTCGATCACGCGATGGAACAGCCGCGACGGCGCGAGCCAGCCCTCGTGCGACGCGAGTTCGAGCCCGCCGAGCGTGGGGTCGTCCGCGTTCAGGAACGGGAGCCCGGCGAGCAGACCGAGCCCCAGGGCCGAGCCGACGTGCGGCACCAGGGCGCGCACCCGCCGACCGCGTTCGGCTCGAGCGGCGATCGCGACGCACCACAGGAGCAGCGGGACCGCCGCCGTCACCTTGATCAGCGCGCCGAGCGCGAGAGCCACCGTCGCCGACAGCTCCCGTCCGGAGAAGACCAGCGCCACGGCGGCCGCGACCGAGAGCGCGACGAGCAGGTCGTTGTGACCGCTCGCGGCGCTCTGGAACAGGACCACCGGGTTCAGCCCGATGAGGGCGGCGGCGAAGGCCTCGCGCTCGGGGCGAGCGCCGCGAACCGTCCGCGCGACGACGAGGAGCGTCGCGAGGCTCGCCGCGATCGCGACGACCCGGAACACCGCGACCTGCGCAGCGATCGACTCGGCCACGCGAACCGCCACCGACGACGCCTGGGTCCACAGCGGACCGTAGACGGCGGGCGTGTCGACCCATTTCGGTCCCACGAAGGCGGCGAGCGCGTCGGCCGGGTACTCGAGCGGGGTCGCGACGTAGGGGTTCGCGTGATAGGTCGCGGCGATCTTGCCGTAGTACGCGTAGGAGTAGACGTCGCGCGAGAACAGGATCGGCAGCAACAGCAACGCGACGTGATAGGCGATCGCGAGACCGATCACGGTCCGAGGCGCGACCCCGCCGCGCCAGCACTCGAGCAGGACCACGACGAACGCCGCGGCGGCGAACGCGACCGCGACGACCCCCACGGCGGCGATCGCGCTGCCGTGCAGCGCGTCGAGGCCGATGAGCTCGGCGAGCGCGGTGACCGGGCCTGCCGGTGACGCCGGCAGCACCGGGGAGAACGGAGATCC
The DNA here is from genome assembly GCA_035250725.1 of Actinomycetota bacterium. Classification (GTDB taxonomy): domain Bacteria; phylum Actinomycetota; class UBA4738; order UBA4738; family HRBIN12; genus DASSJM01. Next base: position 4,547 of record DATFEU010000009.1, on the reverse strand, counting down.
GGGCGTGGCCGCGACGAGGGCGACGAACAGGAACGAGGCGATCGAGCCCCCGATCGCGAGCCTGGATCTCGAGCGACCACGCTCCATCGTTCGAGCGTAGCCCCCGCGGGCCCGAGACCGCCGAACGGCGCCTACAGACCGGGACCGGTGAGGCGGACGTCTCCGTCCGTCGTGCGCACGAACACCTGCCAGTTGTAGTAGGCGTAGAACGCGTCGCGGTCGCGTTCCATCGCCTTCGCGTACCGCGTGACCGCGTTCACGTACGCATCGACCGGGTTGTAGTGGTACAGGGCTTCCCGGTAGTCGCCGGGGGCGCCGGACGCGCTGAGGTAGTTCGCCGCGCCGATCACCGCGTCGCGTTCCCCGCGGATGTCGCCGCCCAGCCCGTAGGCCGCCCACGTCGAGGGAAGGAACTGCATCGGCCCCTGCGCCCCCGCCGAGCTGCTCGAGGCGATCCGTCCCATCCGCGTCTCGATCAGCATGACCGCCGCGAGGTACTCCCACCCGACGCCGAAGCGCTCCTCGGCGGCGCGGAAGTACCCGAGCAGGGCATCCGCCGGCTCGGGCTCGCGGGTCTCGAAGTCCGGCGGTTCGTCCACGGGCTGGAAGTGGTCGTAGAGGACGGCGCCGGCCGCGACGTTCGCGCGCACCTCCGCCTTCAGGTGTACGGGCACCCGCTCGAGGACCCTTCCCGCGAGGCGGTCGTACGCGGCGAGGACGCGGTAGATCCGCTGCTCGTGGAGGACGAGCAGTTCGACCTCAGTGGGCGGCGGCCACTCGCCGGTCCCACCCGAGCGGATCCAGTCGCGAACGGCGACCCGCCGAGCGAGCGCCGTGGCCTCCAACTCGCGCGCCAGCGCCCGGGTGCCGCGCGGGATGCGCGCGTCGGGTGACGGGAGCTCGGGCTCCTCCGCCTCCGGCTCGCTCGCCACTTCCGGCAACGGCGAGGCCTGGGGTGACGTCGACCCGGCGACGGGTGAGGCTTCCGTCCGGCCGCCGGCCGTCGCGGCAGGAGGGCCCCGATCGTCGCCCTGGCAGGCGACGAGCGCGAGCCCGAGCGCGACGAGCAGGGCGGAACCGCGCCTCATCCGACCGGGGCGGCGTCCTCGTACGGCGCGTCGAGCAGCTCGCGGACCGAGCCGTCCTCGGCGAAGAACAGGAACCGGTCCATCGACCGCATGAACCACCGGTCGTGCGTCACCGCGACCACCGTCCCCTCGTAGCGGTTCACCGCCTCTTGCAGCGCGTCGGCTGAGGCGACGTCGAGGTTGTCGGTGGGCTCGTCGAGCAGCAGCATCGTCGGCGAGTCGACCTCCATCAGCAGCAGCTGGACCCTCGCCTGCTGTCCGCCCGAAAGGATCTCGAACGGGTTCTGGCTCACCTGGTCGATCTCGTAGCGGCGGAGCGCGGCCATCGCCTCGGTCATCGTCATGCCGCGCTTGCGCAGCACGTCGAGGATCGGGAGCCCGGCGACGTCGGGACGCTCGTGGAGCTGCGCGAACAGGGCGGGCTCGACCCGCGCGCCGAGCTTCCACTCCCCCGCGTGCGCGACGTCCTCGCCCGACAGCAACCGCATGAAGTGCGTCTTGCCCGTGCCGTTGGGCCCGATCACGCCGACGCGCTCGCCGAACCAGATCTCGGCGTCGAACGGCCGCACGATGTCGGCGATCGCGAGGCCGCGGATCCGGAGCGCCACCTTCCCGGTCCGCCCTCCCTCGATCCGCATCCGGACGCGCTGCACGGCGGCCTTCTCGGGCGGCGCGTTGCGCTCCTCGAACCGCTCGAGCCGGTGCTCGGCGGAACGCGCCCTCGAAGCCCACCCGTCGTTGTAGGCGGCTTTGCGCTTCATCTCCTTCACCATCGCGGCGAGCCTGCCCCGCTCCTCGGAGAACCGGCGGTGCTCATCGTCGAGGCGCTCGACCCGCGCGTCGCGCGCCTCCATGTACGTGGAGAACCCGCCGTGATGCGTCCACGCGGCGCGTCCCTCGAGCGTCACGATCCGGTCGGCCGCGCGCTCGAGCACGGTGCGATCGTGGCTCACGAACAGGATCGTCTTCGGGCTCGCCGCGACCAGGTCCTCGAGCCACCGCTTGCCCTCGATGTCGAGCGCGTTGTCGGGCTCGTCGAGCATGACCGTGTCGAACGGCGAACGAAGGATCACCTCGATCGCGAGTCGTTTGCGTTCGCCCCCCGAGAGCGTCTCGATCTTCCGCGAGGCACACTCGGGATACCCCTGGTCGAACGCGGCGTGGGTGCACGTGTCGAACAGGACCTCGGCCTCGTAGCCGCCCGCCTCACCCCAACGGGCGAGGGCCTCGGCGTAGCGCATCTGCCCGTCCTCGCCGGGATGGTCCCGCATCCAGCGCTCGGCCTTGTCGAGCGCGGCCGCGGCCTGCGCGACGGCGGGCTCCGCGTAGGCGAGCAGGAAGTCGCGCACGGTCGTCGGCCTGGCCTCGGAGCCGAGGAACTGCCGCATCAGCCCGACCCGTCCGTCGGCCCGGATCGCCCCGGCGGCCGGCCGCTCCTCTCCCGCGATCAGCCGGAGGAGGGTCGACTTGCCGATCCCGTTCGCACCGACGAGGCCGGCGTGCTCGCCGGCCGGCACGCGGAAGCTCACCCCCTCGAACAGCGTCCAGCCACCCGGGAGGGCGTAGCTCACATCGGAGAGCTCGATGAACCCCATGGCCGCATCACGCTAGCAGCCGAGGTCAGCCGGACCGGGCGCGAGCGGCGTGATCGAGCGAGAGCTGGCCGCACGCGGCGTCGATCTCGCGCCCCCGCGTGTCGCGGACGGTCACGGGGACGCCGGCGTCGACAAGGATCGCCTCGAACGCCCGGATCCGCGAGGGGGCGCTCGGGCGGGACGGCCATCCGGGCGTCGGGTTGAGCGGGATCAGGTTCACGTGGGCGAACAGCCGGAGCGCGATCGGCGCCAGCCGTTCGGCCTGATCGTCCGAGTCGTTCGTCTCCCGGATCATCGCCCACTCGATCGAGGGCCGCCGGTGCGTCCGCTCACGCCAGGCGTCGACGGCGTCCTGCAGCTCCGCGAGCGGCCAGAGGCGGTTCACCGGCACGAGCTCGCTCCGCAGGTCGTCGTCGGCCGCGTGCAGGCTCACCGCGAGACCGACCTGCGGATAGGCCTCGGCGAGCCGGCGGATCGCGGGAGCGACGCCGACCGTGGAGACCGTGATGTGGCGGTCGCCGAGTCCCATGGGCCCGGTCAGCAGGCCGAGCGCCGCGAACGTCTGCCGCTCGTTCGAGAGCGGCTCGCCCATGCCCATGAAGACGACGTTCGAGAGGCGGCGCGGCGTGGACGCGGGCAGCTCGGCCGCCGCGCGCCTGGCCCAGAGCGCCTGCGCGGCGATCTCGCCCGCGGTGAGGTTGTTCCGCAGGCCCATCTGGCCGGTCGCGCAGAACCCGCATCCCATCGCGCAGCCCGACTGGGTCGACACGCAGGCCGTGACCCGGTCGCGGTACCCCATGAGGACGACCTCGATGTCGTGCCGGCCGCCGAGGCGCAGCAGCGCCTTCCGCGTCCGCCCGCGGTCGGCCTCCCGCTCATCGAGCACCTCGATGCCGATCGGCAGTTCCGTCTCCAGGCGTTCGCGGAGGGCCTTGGGGACATCGGGCATGCGGTCGTACGTCGCGGCGCGCTGCCAGAGCTGCCGGTGCACCTGCTTGGCCCGGAACGCCGGCTCGCCCCAGCCGTCCAGGCGCTCCGCGAGCTGCTCGAGGGAGAGGTCGTACACGGTGGTCACCGGCCGAGCGTACCCCCGGTGGCCCCGAGGCCGGCCGGGCTGCTTGCCACACGGGCGCATCTGTCGCACGATGGGCGCACGGGAGAGAGGAGGTGGTCCTACTTGCATAAACCGCAGGAGACCCCCGAGGTGACTGGCTGCTGAGCCGTCCCTCGCGGCCGGGGCCACCGCCCCGCCCGTGCGCCGGGCGACCGGCAGAATCCAACCAGATCACCAACCTCATCGGTTCCGGTGTGGTCCACCGGACGAGCCCATAGGGGCCCGAAGCATCGGTGAGGGGAGCGCTTCGAACGGGTCGGGCCCTTCACGGGCCCGGCCCGTTCGCCTTCGGATCGCGACTCCCGCTACCAGTAGCGCGCGGTCGCCATGAAGAAGGCGGCGATCGCCACGAACGCGAAGTTCACCTTCGCGAGCGTCCGCGCCCTGGCCTGCGTCGCCTGCAGCTCCTGCACGAGCTCGGGCGGCGGCTGATCGCCGGCCTGCGCGATCTGCCCGCCGAGCGCGAGCGTCCGTCTGACGGTCGGCCTCGTGGCGAACCAACCGATGCCGAACGCGATCAGCGCGGAGATCGCGCCGAGCGTGATCGCCACCCCGTAGTTCGTGTCGAGGAGATCGCCCAGGCTCCCCGCCGTGTCCATGTTGTTCCAGTAGAGGAACCCGCCGGCGACGATCGTGGTTGCCGCGAGCCCGAGCACCACGTCCAGGAGCTTGCGCGTGGCCAGGAGCTCGCGCATGAAGGGACCGGCGGCCGGGCAACGCGCATTCGGCGAGAACTATGTTCAGGAAGCC
>DATFEU010000322.1:0-2962 GCA_035250725.1 Actinomycetota bacterium | reverse complement strand
GGCGGCGAACAGCACCTCGTCCGAGTAGATGTTGCCGAGGCCGCTCACGACCTTCTGGTCCATCAGGAGCTGCTTCATCTTCGCCTGGCGCTGGGCGAGCGCCGCCCCGAACGCCTGCCAGGTGAAGACGTGGTCGAGCGGATCGATCGCGATGTGTTGCAGCTCGCGGACCTTGCCGAGCTCGTCGGCCGCCGTCACGAACATCTCCCCGAACGTCCTCGGATCGACGAAACGCAGGTCGCCCCCCTGCTGGAACGTCACGACGACGTGGGTGTGTGGCGGCAACGGCACCCGCCTCGTCCCGCGGAGGAACTGGCCGCTCATCCCGAAGTGGGTCACGAGCACGTCGCCGTTGTCCATCGTGAGCAGGATGTACTTGCCGCGGCGCTCGGTCTTCGTGAACTTCCGTCCGACCAGCCGCTCCGTGAACTCCTTGCGCTTGCCGTGTCGGCGGATCACCCGCATCGCGTTCTTCGACGGCCGCACCTCGGCCTCGGCAACCTTGCGGCCGACGACGTCCTTCTCGAGGTCCCGGCGCATCACCTCGACCTCGGGGAGCTCCACCTAGGCCCCTTCCTTCCGGGGGGCTGCCGCTCGCGCGTCCGCGCTCGCTTCTTCAGCCCCCCGAGCCCCCCGCTTCCGGGGGGCTGCCGCTCGCGCGTCCGCGCGCCGGGCGGGCGGCGGCTCGGCCTCCGCGGTCTCCGACTCCTGCTCGGACAGGCGGAGGTAGGCCTCGTGCGCCGCCTGCTGCTCGGCCTCCTTCTTCGAGCGTCCGATCCCCGAGCCCCACTCCTTGCCGGCAAGGAAGACCGTCGCGGTGAACTCCTTCTCGTGGTCGGGTCCGCGCTCGCGGATCCGATACTCGGGGACGGCGCGGACCTCGGCCGACGCCATCTCCTGCAGGATCGTCTTGTAGTCGCGCTCGCCCTCTCCGCGGACGTAGGCGATCATCCGCGGGCGGAACACGCGGTGGATCAACTTGCGCGTCGCGTCGAGGCCGCGGTCGAGGTAGACGGCGCCGAGAAGCGCCTCGAGCGCGTCGGCCAGGATGCTGCTCTTGTCGCGCCCGCCGCTCATCTCCTCGCCCTTGCCGAGCAACACGAACCGGCCGATCCCCAGGTCGCGCGCGATGTCGGAGAGCGCACCCATGTTCACGATCGCGGCCCGCAGCTTGGCGAGCTCGCCCTCCGGCATGTCGGGGAACTCCCGGAACGCCATGTCCGTCACGACGACGCCGAGCACGGCATCACCCAGGAACTCGAGGCGCTCGTTGTTGGCGGGCAGGTCGTTCTCGAACGCGTGGGAGCGGTGGGTGAGCGCGAGCGTCCGAAGGGACCCGTCACGGAACCGCACCCCCAGTACCCGATCGAGCGATCGGTCCTCCGACCCGCGTCCGCGAGCCACGTTGCTACTCGACCTCGATCGCCTGCCGCCCGGCATAGAACCCGCAGTTCGCACAGACCCGGTGTGGCAACTTGGGCTGATGGCACTGCGGACACTCCGAGTACGTGGCTGGCTTCGCCTTCCAGTTCGCCTTGCGCTTGGCGCCGCGCGTGTGGCTCTGGCGTCGCTTCGGTACCGGCATGGTCGTTCCTTCCTTCTGGTCGGCGGCCCTAGCGGGCCTCGTCGTCGTCCGAACGCAACGCGTCGAGACCGGCCCAACGCGGGTCCGTGGCCTCATGGCCGGGGCACTCGCCGAGGTTGCGATCGCCGCCGCAGGTCTCGCAGAGCCCGAGGCAGTCAGGACGGCAGAGCGGCGAGAACGGCATCTCGAGCACGACGGCGTCGCGCAGGATCGGTTCGGGGTCCAGGGTGAGGTCGCTCGCGAGCGCGTAGTCGTCCTCGGGACTCGCCTCGCGTGGGACGAGCTCGGCCATCTCCACGTCGAACCCCTGGACGAACTCCTTCAGGCACCGGGCGCATCGCATCCCGAAGCGTCCCTGGACCGTGCCGCTCACGTAGATCCCTTCGCGCACGCTCTGGAGCGTGAGGTCGCCTTCGATCGGCGCGCCCTCGGGCACGTCCGCGAGCTCGGTTCGAAGGCCGGCAACGGGCTCCGCAACGTGCACGGTGCGAGAGGAACCCGGACGCTCGAGCAGTTCGCGGACGTCGATCGCTCGCATCACGTCTCCTCTCCCTCCCCGCTCGGAGCCTCCGGCTCCTCATCGGACAGCTGAACCTCCTCCTCGCCGAACCCGACGCCGGAGGTCGGCGCGACCCCGCGTAGCTTCTCCCGGCCGGCGACGACCTGGTCGATCGTCCGCGACAGCGCCTCGTTGGATCCGATCATGTCTTCGAGGATCCTCTGGAGCGCGTTCTCCAGCTGCGCGAGCTTGGCGTCGACGTAGTCCTCGGCATCGAGGCGCAGCTTGCGGGCGTCGTCCTCGGCCTGTTGCAGGATGCGCTCGGCCTCCTCGTTCGATCGCTGCACGACGGCCTCGTGCGACGCGAGTCGCAGCTGTTCGGCGCGTGCCTGCTCGACCATCGCCTCCGCGTCGCGCCGCGCCTTGGCCAGGAGCTCCTCGCGGTCCTTGACCACCCACCGCGCCTGCTTGATCTCGTCAGGGAGCGAGGTCCTCAGCTCCTCGATCAGCTCGAGCACCTCGTCGCGGTTCAGCAGCGCCGAGGAGGACAGGGGCATCGATTTCGCGTCGCGGACCATGTCATCGAGCGCCTGGATGCGAGACGTGAGGTCCATCACGATGCCCCCTGCAGCCGGTCGGCGAGCCGCTCGGCGACCGGCGTCGGGACGAGGCCCGAGACGTCGCCGCCGAACCGCGCGACCTCCTTGACGAGCGAGGAAGACAGGAACGACCACTGGGGGCTCGTGGTCATGAACAGCGTCTCGACCCCGGCCAGCCGGTGGTTCATCTGGGCCATCTGGATCTCGAACTCGAAGTCCGTCACCGCCCGAAGCCCCTTGACCACCACGTCGGCGCCGCGCCGGTTCGCGTATTCCACG
>DATFEU010000088.1:0-4681 GCA_035250725.1 Actinomycetota bacterium | reverse complement strand
GGCGGATGGCGTACATCCAGGCCGCCAAGGACGCGGACGACGACGAGGGCTGCATCTTCTGCGACCTCCCCGCGGAGGACGATGACGAACGGACGAAGATCCTCTCGCGCGGCGAGCTCGCATTCGCGATCCTGAACTCGTATCCGTACAACCCAGGGCACCTGATGGTGGCGCCGTTCCGCCATGTGGGGGAGTTCGGGGCGCTCGAGGTAGATGAGCTCGCGGAGGTCGACGCGCTGATCGCGCGCTCGATCGAGGTGCTCGGCGACGAGATGCAGCCGCACGGCTACAACCTCGGGATGAACCTCGGGCGCGTCGCGGGCGCGGGGATCCCCGGCCACGTGCACTGGCACGTCGTCCCGCGGTGGAACGGCGACACGAACTTCATGCCGGTGGTCGGTCAGACGCGGGTGCTGCCCGAGCTCCTCGAGGAATCGGTCGCGAGGCTCCGGCCTCGCTTCGAGGAGGCATGAGCGTGGCGGGCTCGCGGTTCGTCGAGGTCGACCGAGGCCGGCTGTACGTGGAGGAGGCCGGCGTGGGACCGGCCGTCGTCTTCCTGCATCCCGGGCTCTGGGACTCGCGGACGTGGGACCCTCAGTTCGCGTCGTTCGCCGAGCGATACGGAGTCCTGCGGCTCGACGCTCGTGGGTACGGCCGCTCGAGCCGTCCGGAGCCGGGCGTCCCGTACTCGCACGCGCGCGACCTGCTGGTGGTGCTTGACGACGCCGGGATCGAGCGTGCGGCGCTCGTCGGCTGCTCGATGGGCGGGGCAACGGCGATCGACTTCACCCTGGTACACCCCGACCGCGTCGCGGCGCTCGTGCTCGCCGCCGCCGGCCCGAGCGGCTTCGAGGGAACACCCGAGGAGGAGGCCGCGTGGGAGGCGTGGTGGGCCGAGCGCGACGCCCCGGTCGACGCGGCGGTCGAGGCGGGCGACCTCGAACGCGCGCAGGACCTCCGGCTCGCGACGATGTGGGCGCAGCTCGGCACCGACGACGAGGGCGGCCGCAGGATCCGCGAGATCGCGTTCGACAACCTGCACGAGCTCACGATGGACGAGAGCACCCAGATACGGCTCGACCCGTCCGCGTTCTCGCGGCTGGGGGAGATCGCCGTGCCGACCCTCGTCCTTCCCGCCGACCACGACCCGCCCGAGATGGAGCCGATCGCGCTGGCGCTCGCCGAACGGATCCCGGACGCCCGTCTCGTCCGCATCCCCGAGACGGACCACGTGATCAACCTGCGGCGGCCGGACGAGTTCGACCGCGTGGTGCTCGAGTTCCTCGGCGAGATCCTGTAGTGGAGCGGACGTTCCTCGTCCTCGGAGCTGTGTTCGGACTCATCGTCGTACTGCTCGGCGCCTCCGGCTCGCATGCGCTCCGCTCGAGGCTGCCGCCCGAGCGCGTGGCGACGTTCGAAACGGGCGTCAGGTACCAGGTCTGGCATGCGCTGGCGCTGTTCGCGGTCGTGTTCGTCGGTTCGGTCAGCTTCGTTGCTTCCGGCGGCGAGTCGGCGGTTCTCACCGCCTTCGAGGGCACGTTGTTCGGGTGGCCAGCCGCCCTCGCTGGTTGGATGTTCGTGGCCGGGATCGTGCTCTTCTCCGGGAGTCTGTACGCGCTCTCGCTGAGTGGTCGGCGAGGGTGGGGAGCCATGACCCCAATCGGCGGTGTGTTCCTCGTGCTGGGCTGGCGGCTCTCGCGCTCGAGGCCTCAGGTGACCTGAGGGAGGATGGCTCACACCCTTCCCGACTCGTTGCTCCTACTACCCGTCCTCTGACATAACCGACCAGGGATTTCGTTGACAGAACCCTGACGGCGGCTCGAGAACGCACACCCGCGAACGCACACCGCGAGCCGACCCCCTTCGCCTCGTCAGAACCCGTGCCGGGCGCCGCGAACCTGATCTACTTCTTCGCCTCTTCCTTCTCCTGCTGGGCCGCGGCGATGACCTTCTCCGCGAGGTGGCTCGGGACCTCCTCGTAGTGCGAGAACCTCATCGAGAACGCGGCCCGCCCGCCGGTCATCGAACGCAGGTCGATCGAGTACCGCGCCACCTCGGCCTGCGGGACGAGCGCCTTCACGCGCTGCTTACCGGCGCCCGCCGATTCCATGCCCTGGATCTTGGCGCGCTTGGAGTTGAGGTCGCCCATGATGTCGCCGGTGTGCGAGTCGGGCACGACCACCTCCACCTCCACGATCGGTTCGAGCATGACGACGCCCGCCTGCTGGGCGGCGTCCTTGAGGGCGAGCGACCCGGCGAGCTGGAACGCCATGTCGGAGGAGTCCACCGAGTGGAACTTGCCGTCCACGAGCGTGCAGCGGATGTCGACCATCGGGTTCCCGCTCATCACGCCCTGGGACATCGTCTTCACGATGCCCTTCTCGACCGAGCCGATGAACTGGTTGGGGATCGCGCCGCCGAAGATCTTGTCGACGTACTCGAACCCCTCGCCGCGCGGGAGCGGCTCGACCTCGATGTTGCAGACCGCGTACTGGCCGTGGCCACCGGTCTGCTTCACGTGGCGCCCGAGACCCTTGCCCGGGCCGCGGATCGTCTCGCGGTAGGCGATCTTCGCCGGGGCCGTCGTCACCTCGACGCCGAACTTCCGCTTCATGCGCTCGATCTGGACGTCGAGGTGTGCCTCGCCCATCCCGTACATCACGGTCTCGTGCGTCTCGTCGGAGCGCTCGATCCGAAGCGTCGGGTCCTCCTCGCGCAGCCGCGCGAGCGCTGTGGAGAGCTTGTCCTCGTCGCCCTTGGTCTTCGGCTCGATCGCGAACGCGAGCAGCGGCTCGGGCATCTCGGCCGGCGGGAGCTTCACGGGGTCGTCCTTGGTCGAGAACGTGTCGCCGGTCGTCGTGTGGGAGAGCTTCGCGACGGCCGCGATGTCGCCGGCCGGCACCTCGGAGACGGTCTCGTGCTCCTTGCCGCGGAGCGTGAACAGCTGCCCGACGCGCTCCTCGGTGTTCTTCGTCGCGTTGTAGACCGGCGCGTCGGGCCGCATCTTGCCCGAGAACACGCGGAACATCGAGATGTGTCCGACGTAGGGATCGGACACGGTCTTGAACACATAGGCGGTGAGCTTCTCGTTCGGGTCGCAGGCGCGTTGCTGCTCCTCGCCGGGCTTGTCGATCACCGTGACCGCGCCGCGGTCGACGGGGGAGGGGAACTCGTCCGCGATGTACTGCAGCACGCGGTCGACGCCGATCGGCCTGGCGGCCGCCGCGCACAGGACCGGCGCGATCGTCGCCGCGGCGAAGCCTCGCTTCACGCCGTGGACGACCTCCTGCTCGGCGAGCTCGCCCTCCTCGAGGTACTTCTCGATCAGCGCGTCGTCGGACTCGGCGACGGCCTCCATCAGCTTCTCGCGGTAGGGGTCCGCCTTGCCGGAGATGTCGTCGGGCCACTCGCCCTCCTCGGCCTTCGGGCCCGAGCCGTACCGGTAGGCCTTCCGGGACAGGAGGTCGGCCACGCCCTCGAAGTCGTGCTCCTCGCCGAGCGGCAGCTCGAGCGGCGCGACCTGCGTCCCGAACGACTGCACGAGCTGATCGAGCGTGCTCTGGAACGACGCGCGCTCGCGGTCGAGCTTGTTGATCAGGATCGCGCGCGGCAGTCCGGCCTCCACCGCGAGCTCCCACGCAACCTCGGTCTGCACCTCGACGCCGTCGACGGCAGAGACCACGAGCAGCACCGCGTCCACGGCCCGGATCGCCGAACGGACGTCGCCGACGAAGTCGGCATAGCCCGGGGCGTCGAGCACGTTGATCTTCACCTCGTTCCACTCGATCGGGGCCATCGCGAGCGAGACGCTGATGCCCTTCTTGACCTCCTCGGGCTCGAAGTCGCTCGCGGTGCCCCCGTCCTCGACCGTGCCCATGCGCGTCGTCGCCCCCGCCGCGAACAACATCCCCTCCAGGAGCGTCGTCTTGCCGGCCCCGCCGTGGCCGACCAGCAGGACGTTGCGGATGTCCTTGGCGTCGTAGGTCTTCAAGCGATCTCCATTCGGGCCGGGGAACGGAGAGTCTAGCGCGGTGCGCGAAGGCGGCCTCCGGTCGCGGTCGGCCCCGGTGATAGGGTCCGGCGGGTGGTCGACGTGAGCGCGCGCGGACAGGTCGGCGAGCGCGCGGTGGTGCCGCTCCTGTGCGTGACCGCCGCCCTCGCGATCGGCGCGTCGACGTGGGCCCTGCTCGTCCGGGAGCCGGTGGCGGCCGGGTGGGCGGCGCTCGTCGCCGGTATCGCGCTCGTCGTCGGCGGTGTCCTGCTCCGGCCCGCAGACCGACTCGGTCGCGTCCTGCTCTCGTTCGCCGACCGGCTGTTCGACGGATGCGTCCTCGGGGCGCTCGCGTGGGTGACCCGCACGGTGGATCCCGGCGTGGCCGCGGGAGCGCTCGTGGCCCTGGCCGCCGGGTTCCTCGCCTCGTACATCCGCGCTCGAGGCGGATCGCTCGGCTACGGGATCGAGGAGGGGATCGTGACGCCGGCGCTCCGCTACGGCCTCGTCGGGCTCGGCCTGGTCGGCGGCTGGCCGTGGACGGCCTGGGTGGTCGCGGTGCTGATGCTGCTCGCGTGCGGCGTGCGAGCCAGCCAGGTCTTCAAGGAGGAACGGGGATGACGACGGGAGCGGCATGAGGGGGGAGACGCCGAAGGAGACCGTCGCCTACTGGAGCTACCGCTCGGTCGA
>DATFEU010000300.1:0-2404 GCA_035250725.1 Actinomycetota bacterium | reverse complement strand
CCGGCCGTCGACGACCAGGACCGCGAACCCGTGGTCCGCGAACCACTGCGACGTGACGTGCGCGCCGCCGGCGCGAAGGACCCGGGCGCCCTGTGGGCCGCCGTACGGATCCATGAGCACGGGCAGCGGGCCGTCGGGTTCGCGCCCCCCGGGCAGGAACAGGGCCGACGAGAGTTCCCGTTCGCCGAGCCTGATGAACCGGGGCTCGGCCTGCACGACCGACTCCTCGGCGACGTTCTCGATCGTCCCGACAGGGTCGCCCTCCCGCAGGACCGTCGCCGTCGAACGGGACCGGCCCAGCGTCGTCGAGACCCGCACGAGGACGCCCCCGCCCTGCGCGCCCGAATGCACGCCCGGCTCCGCGGAGAGCCGAACGGGACCCCCGCCGTCCCACCGCCACAGGCCGATGTCCGCGGGATCGGCCTCCGACGCCCGGAACAGCACGCCCTCGCCCGCCGAGAGCACCTCGCGGACCTGCAGTCCGGCCGGCGTCACGGGCGAGCCCCCGACCGTCAGCCGGTACGTGTCCGACCCACGGTCGGCGACGACGTCGACGATGCGGCCGTCCGACAGCCGAACCGGCGCCTCCTCGATCAGATCGATCCACTGCGGGTCGGAGCGCTCGGCCACGACCGACGTCTCGCCGGTCGCGTCGTCCGCCTCGAGGAGCTGCACCGTGCCCTGGTCCCGCGTCTCGACGAGCAGCGTGAGCGGGCCGCCCTCCCAGGCGACGCGCGCGACGTACGGGAACCGCTCGGCGTCCCACCGGACCTGCGTGCGCTCGCCGGTCGCGACGTCGAACACCCAGAGCGTCACCGTCGCGTCGGTCGTTCCCGCCTGCGGGTACCGCACCGAGCGGGGCCGGGCGGCCGGGTCGGTCGGGTCGCCGATGAACCACTCGAGGACCTCGCGCTCGTCCACGTGCACCGCGGCGAGCTTCGTCCCGTCGGGCGACCACCAGTGGCCGCGGAACCGACGCATCTCCTCGGCCGCCACGAACTCCGGCAGGCCCCAGAACGTGTCCGGCCCCTCCGGCTTCGCGAGCTCGCGGACGCCGCCCTCGACGTCACGGACGTGCAGCGCGCCATCGACGACGAACGCGACCCGCTCCCCCGCGGGGTCGAGCCGGGGGTCGTCCACCGCGCCGGGGGCGCTCAGCTCCCGCGCCGAACCCTCGACGAGGTCGGCGAGGAACAGGCGACCCCCGACGACGAACACGGCACGCCGCACCCCGTCGTCGGCCGCATATGCGGTGACGCCCGACGAGCGCTCGCGGGCGCGCTCGCGCCGGGCGATCTCGGCGTCGGTGAGCTCCTGTTCGGCCTCCTCGGCGCCGGGGTCGAACACGAGACGTTCCTTCGCGCCCTCCACGTCGAACACCCAGAGGCAGCTGACCGGGTCGTCGCCCATCTTCGTCCGGATGAACGCGACCCGCTCGCCATCGGGCGAGACCGTGAACGATCTCGGGACGCCGAGGCTGAACCCGCGCGTCCGCGCGACCTGCCGCGGGAACTCGTCGAGCGGATCGATCGGCTCGGACACGGGCGGGCAGCGTACCAACGGGCTCGTTCGGATCGGCGGCACCGGACGAACCAGGTGGGCTTCAGAGCCCGACGTTCGGCGGCAGGAGGGCGATCACCACGGTCCCCGCGACGAGCATCAGACCGGCCAGGGACAGAAGCAGGATCTGCGGGGTGCGCGAATCCAACGTCCCCGCGATCCCGGCGAAGAACAGGACCGAGGCCAACATCACCGCGGCGAGGACGAAGTTGTCTCCGATCTGGTTCGCCTCGCGACCCTCGTCGAACCTCGCCGCCGCCCGCTCCTCCAACCGCTCCGATTCCTCCGTCGCCGCGAGTCGATAGGAGTCGAGGTCGAACGGCGTCCCCTCGGGGACCTCCCCCGGATGTGCCGAGGCGAGCCACTCGTCGAAGGCCGGGAGGAACTCGTCGCGCATCCGGTCGTGGATGTCGTCGGCGAGGGTCTGATCCTCTTCGTCCGTCGCATCGAGCCAGTCGAGGAACGTGGCGACGTCGACCTGCGACTGCGCGTTCGCGACGTTGGCGGCGCGGACCGACTCCGTGCGCAGGGCCGAGGCGGAGGTGTAGTCCTCCGACTGCTCCCCGCTCCAGCGGGTGGCCTGATACGCGCTCCAGGCCGTCAGGACCGTGGCGATCGAGAGCATGATCGCCGCGATCAGTTCGACGCGCTTGTCGCGCGTCGCGGCCTCGGTCTCGGACATCCCGCCCTACATCTCGCGGCGGCCCTCGAGGGCCTGGGAGAGCGTCACCTCGTCCGCGTACTCGAGATCGCCGCCGACCGGGAGGCCGCTCGCGAGGCGGGTCACCGTGACGCCGAGCGGCTTCAGCATCGCCGCGACGTACATCGCGGTCGCGTTGCCCTC
>DATFEU010000299.1:0-4766 GCA_035250725.1 Actinomycetota bacterium | reverse complement strand
GCTGAGGACCCGGCCGAGCTCGTCCATGTCGGCGCCCTCCGCGCGGACGATGAGGTCGTAGGGGCCGGTCACGCTCTGCGCGAGCCGAACGCCCGGCACCGAGCCGACCTCGTTCCGGACCTTCGTGCCCGTCCCGGCCTGCGTCTGGATCAGCACGAACGCCTGGAGCATCGCCCCTCCTCGCCGCGAGCCGTCATGGTAGCCCGACGGTCAACCCGGGGACACCGTCAGGGGACCAGCACCGGCGTCGCCGGTTCTCCGGAGCGCGCGGCGGCGATCGCGTCACCGGCCGCATCGAGCGCGAACGTCCGAACGTCGGTCCGGATGGGGATCGCCACGGCGAGCTCGAGGAGTTCGACGCCGTCACGGCGTGTGAGGTTGGCGACCGACCGAAGGACGCGTTCGCGCCACAGGAGCTCGTAGGCGAACGACGGGAGGTCGGACATGTGGATCTCGGCGCACACGACCGAACCCCCGGGCACGACGGCGGCGAGCGCGATCGGGACGAGCTCGCCCACGGCCGCGAACAGGATCGCGGCGTCGAGCGGCTCCGGCGGTCGCTCCGTCGAGTCGCCCGCCCAGACGCATCCGCGCTCGAGCGCCAGGCGCTGCGTCTCGCCGTCACCGGGGCGGGTGAACGCGAACACCCGAATCCCCTGGTGCATCGCCACCTGCGCGACCAGTCGCGCGGCGTTGCCGAACCCGTAGAGGCCGAGCCGCTCGGCGTCCCCGGCGAGCCGCAGCGCTCGGTAGCCGATCGCGCCGGCGCACAGCAGGGGCGCGAGGGCCGTGGGCTCGGACCCCTCCGGGAGCCTCAGGCAGAACCGAGCGTCGGCGACGACCCGTTCGGCGAACCCGCCATCGAGATCGAACCCCGTGAAGCGGGCATCCGGGCACAGGTTCTCGCGGCCGGAGGCACAGAACGCGCACGTCCCGTCCGCCCATCCGAGCCACGGGACGCCGACCTGGTCGCCGGCCCCCAGCTCGTCGACGCCTGCGCCGAGCGTCGCGACCCGTCCCACCACCTGATGGCCGGGCACGAGCGGCAGCCTCGGGGGTTCGAGCTCGCCGTCGAGGACGTGGAGGTCGGTCCGGCACACGGCGCACGCCTGCACGTCGACGAGCACCTGCCCGGGCCCCGGCTCGGGGTCGGGGACGTCGCGGAGCTCGAGCGGCCGGCCGGGCGCCTCGAGCCGCAGGGCGCGCACCGGTCACGCCCCCGCGGAGCGGGCCACCAGCTCCCGCTGTTCGCGATCGAACCACGGCGGCTCGCCGGCCGCCACGTTCGAGACCGCGTGCTCGACGACCGAGGTCGCGGGGATCGCGACGTGCACCCGCGGATCCGAGAGCGTCCACTTCAGCAGGGCCTGCGTCCACGTCTCCACGCCGAGCGCGCGGAGGACGCCCGGGTCCGACGGCGCCGTGCGGACGAGCGCCCCCTCCGCGAACGGTCGCATCGCGATGACGCCGAGCCCGAGCTCCTCGGCGAGCGGCAGGACGACCTCCTCGCAGTGCCGCTCGAGCGGGTTGTACGGGATCTGCACGGAGCCGATGCGCCCGGTCCGCATCACCGTCGCGAGCTCGTCGAACGTGGCCTCGCGCCAGTGGGTGGCGCCGATGACGCCGATCGTGCCGGACTCGCGTTCGGGCTCCAGCCATCCGAGATGGTCGCTCCAGGCGACGAGGTTGTGGACCTGCTCGACGT
Organism: Actinomycetota bacterium; assembly: GCA_035250725.1. GTDB lineage: Bacteria > Actinomycetota > UBA4738 > UBA4738 > HRBIN12 > DASSJM01. The sequence continues at coordinate 3,061 of DATFEU010000299.1, read as the reverse complement.
CGACCCGCCCACCGTAGAACCGGAGCTGGGCCTCGAGCTGTTCGCGCCCCTCGCGCACCGAACGCGCCCAGATCTTCGTCGCGACGACGGCGTCGTCGCGGGTCCCCCCGATCGCCCGCCCCAGCACGCCCTCGGCCCGCCCGTACATCGGCGAGGAGTCCACGAACCGCGTCCCCCCCTCGAACATCGCCCGCACGACCGACCGCGCCCGGTCCTCATCCGAGCTCGAGACGTCGAACACGCTCCACGTCCCGAGACCGATCACCGGCACGTGGAGCCCGGTCGATCCGAACGGACGGACCTCCAAGCGACTAGTCGTCCGAACGGCCGTGTTCTCGAAGGAATCGCTCGAGCTCGGCCGCGATGTCGTCGCCGCTGGCCGCCTCGAGCATGCCGTCGTCCCCCATCGCCTCGGCGGCTTCCTCAAGCCGCTGCACGTAGCCGGCGAGGTTCCCATCCTCCTCGATCGCCTCGGACACCTCGCGTTCGAACACGCGCGCCGCGAGCTCGATCTCGCCGGTATCCACCTCGAGGCCGGTGAGGTCGCGCAGTGCCTCGAGCAGCGCGAGCGCCACCTTCGGGTTGCGCGACTGCGGGAGGTAGTGCGGCGCGGCCGCCCAGAGCGAGAGCGCCGGCAGGCCGGTCTTGGCGGCCGCGGAGTTCACGACCCCGACGATGCCCGTGGGTCCCTCGTACCGGGCGAGGACGATCCCGGGCTTCTCGAGCCACCTGGGATCCTCGCTCGCGGCGTTCACCGGCGCGGGACGCGTGTGGGGGACGTCCGCGAGGAACGCGCCGAGCGTGACGAGGAGCGAGACGTCGAGCTCCGAACACACCTGCAGGATCGAGTCGCCGTAGGTGCGCCACCGCACGTTCGGCTCGACGCCGAGGAACACGACCGCGTCGCGTTCGTTGATCCTCGCCGAGAAGAACCGGTTCGCCGGCCAGTCGACCCGGCGCGACTCGCCCTCGAGTCGCACCGTGGGGCGATGCACCTGGAAGTCGTAGAACTCCTCGGGGTCGATCTCGGCGAACCGGCGGGCGCCCCACTGCGAGCGGAGCGTTCGGGCGGCGGTCGTCGCGGCTTCGCCGCCGTCGTTCCACCCGGAGAACGCGCAGATCATCACAGGCCGCGACAGCTCGGGTCGCGTCCGGTAGGCGACGTAGCTCACCGGGACAGTCTGCCGCCCGTCGCGGGGGGTGTCACACGGAAAGGGTGGGTCGCCGCCTCCCCGTGCCGTCGACCGGCCGGGCTAGAATCCTCCCCCGCTCTGCAGGGGGGGTTCCGATCGACGCCCGCACCTCCTTCCGGCACCGCCTCCGGACGGCCGCGCTGGCCGAGCTGGCGCTGCTGTGCGCGTTGCTCGCCGCCCCCGAGGCGCTCGCCGAGACGGCCGCCACGACGCTCGCCGTCTCCTCGCCGCTCGTGGGTTTCGGGGAGCAGGTCGTCGTGTCGGGGTCGGTGAACGGTGGCCCCGGGTGTTCGTCCGGTCGCGACGTGACGCTGCAGTGGCGCGCGGCCGACTCGTCCGGGTTCGCGACCGTGGCGACCGGCACGAGCGGGGCCGTCGGCATCTTCTCCTTCGAGCAGTCCCAGCCCCACACCGGCAGGTACCGAGCGACGATCGCCGCGACCCCGAGCTGTCCGGCCGCGACCTCGGACGAGGCGCTCGTTCGTGTTCGCGCGTTCGTCGACGCGGCCCTCGTGGCCGCCTCGACCGAGGTGGGCGACTGTGTGACCGTCACCGCCCGGCTTCGGCCCTCGAAGACCGGCCAGATCGTCGAGCTGCAGCAGCGAACGGACGATGGGTGGGTCGCCGTCGATCGGCCGACGCTCGACCAGGACTCGGGGGCGGAGATCCAACCCTGCTTCGGCGCCGACGACGTCGGCGTGGTCCGCCTGCGGGTGCGATGGGTCCCGCAGGACCAGCTGAACGAGACGAGCTCGTCGCCGGTCCTCGCGTTCGAGGTCACGCAGTCGGGATGGATGCGGGCGATCGACGACGCGATCGGGGGCCGCGCGGTGTCCGTCGCCGTCGGCGAGGAGGACGCGTACCTGTATCGACACCGCGCCGACGTCGCGCGGACCCCTGCGTCGAACGAGAAGCTCCTGCTCTCGATGGTCATGCTCGACACGTTCGAGGCCGGGTTGCGGATGCGGACGACCGCCGCGGCGCCCGGTATCTCCGGGGGCGGTGTCGTCGAGAGGCTCTGGATCCTCGGGCGCGGCGATCCGCTGGTCGGCCGCGGCAAGCTCGCGGCGCTCGCGCGCGAGCTGGACGCCGCGGGACTCACCCGCGTGACGGGTCGGGTGATCGGGAGCACGTCGTACTTCCGGCGCGACTGGGACGCGCCCGGCTGGAACGACGAGGCCCGCGACTACGTGAACCGCCCGACCGCCCTCACGTTCCAGCGCAACTCGGATCGCGACCCCGAGCGCCACGCGGCCGGGGTCCTCACGAACAAGCTCGAGGCGCTCGGGGTCCGGGTGGGAGGCACGCCGCGGACGGGCTCGCCGCCGCCGAACCTGCAGGCGCTCGCGTCCGTGGGATCCGCCTCGCTCCAGCACCTGCTGACCAAGACCCTGCGTCCATCGGACAACTTCCTCGCCGAGATGCTCGGCAAGCGCCTCGGCGCCGAGCTCCGCGGCGTGCCGGGCTCGATCGCCAAGGGCGCCGCCTCGATCCAGTCGTGGACGGACGCGCGCGGGACCGGCTTCACGCTGAACGACAACTCCGGACTGTCGTACGCGAACCAGGTGACGGCCGAGGGGATCGTCCGGCTGCTCTGGGTCGCGGAGGACGCCTCGTGGGGCACGAACCTCCGCCGAGCGCTCCCGACGGGCGGGCAGGGCACCCTCGTGCACCGGCTGCACGGCGTCCGCGTCCGCGCGAAGACCGGCACGCTCGACGATGTGTCGGCCCTGTCGGGCTGGGTGTTCGCGCGGGGCACCGACACGTGGGTGGAGTTCTCGATCCTGTCGTTCGGCATGTCGAAGTCGGTCGCCTCGGACATCGAGGACCGGATCGTCCGCATCCTGCGCCGCCAGCTCCGCTGAGCG
>DATFEU010000298.1:0-2982 GCA_035250725.1 Actinomycetota bacterium | reverse complement strand
GTCGGCGTCGTCGAGCGCGGTCAGCCGGGTGGCGAGGGCGTGGAGCATCCGGAGCTGCGCCACGGAGCGCAGCTCGTGCTCATCCACGGTTCCGCCGATGCGGTGTCCGGTTTCGGCCATGCATGCGCTCGGAGGCCGGCGCTCGAGGCGCGCCGGAGATCCCAGCTCCTTTCATCCCTCGGCTCCTGGAGCCCCAGGGTAAAGGGCTTCCGCGCATCCGAGTTGAGCCTCGGAGGTGGCCGAGAGGCACGGGTACGATGATGCCGTGAGCGCCACCGACGAGGTGACCGCGGGCGCCGACGGTCGGGTGTCGGAGCTCATCGACGCCCGGATCCCCAAGGATCGGGCCGAGATCGTCCGGGCGTTCGCGAACGCCTTCACCCGCCGGCTGTCGCCGGACGACCTCGCGGAGCGGAGCCCGGAGGAGCTGTTGGGCATCGTCTTGGGCGCGTTCGAGCTCGCGGACTCGAGGCCGCAGGACGAGGTGGCCGTCCGGGTGTTCGACCCGACCCCCGCGACCGACGGCTACTCGTCGGTCGGCACCGTGATCGAGATCTCCGCCCCCGATGCCCCCTTCCTCCTCGACTCGGTGAACGAGGAGCTTGAGGCGAGGGAGCTCGCCGTGCGGCACGTGATCCACCCGGTCGTGGGGACCGAGCGCGACCGCCGGGGCCGGCTGACGAAGATCGTCCACGTCCGTGAGACCTCGAGCCGAGAGTCCGTGATGCACTTCGAGCTGGACCGCGTCCTCCCCGCCGACGAACGGGAGAAGCTCGCGAAGGCGATCCGGGCGGTCCTGCGCGACGTGCGCCTCGCGGTGCGCGATTTCGACGAGATGCAGACCGCCGCGAGGCGGATGCTCGACATCGCCTGGGACGGTGTCGTCCTGTACTCGGACGGCGAGGTCGCCGAGACGGTGGCGTTCCTCGAGTGGCTCCTCGACCTGAACTTCGTCTTCCTCGGGTACCGCGAGTACGAGCTCGTCGACCTCCCGGAGGGGCGTGCGCTGACGACGGTCGAGGGTTCGGGGCTCGGCATCCTGTCCAAGTCCGACTGGTCGTCCTACGCGGAGCCGGTCCTGCTGGACACGATCGAGCCGAACCTCCGGGCACGGATCGAGGGCGGCGACCAGCTGATCTACTCGAAGACGAACCGCGAGTCCACGGTGCACCGGCGCGCTCGGATGGATTACATCGGTGTCCGCCGCGTCTCGGACGACGGCCGCATCGTCGGCGAGGCCCGGCTCATCGGGCTCTTCACCTCGAAGGCGTACATGGAGCCGGCGAGCAAGACCCCGCTGCTGCACCGCAAGCTGAACCAGATCCTCGAAGCCGAGGACCTGTTCGAGGGCTCCCACGACTACAAGGCCGTCGTCTCGATCTTCGAGAGCTTCCCGAAGGACGAGCTGTTCGCGGCCTCCCCGGAGGAGCTCCGCGGACAGGTGATGGGGCTCCTGCACCTGCAGGAGTCGCAGCACGTCCGGCTGTTCGTGCGCCGCGACCTCTACGGTCGGAGCGTGTCGCTGCTCGTCGCGCTCCCACGGGATCGCTTCAACGCGGACGTGCGGCAGCGGCTGCAAGACCTGTTCATGCAGCGCTTCAACGGGACGACGATCGACGACCACCTGTCGATCACCGAGAGCGATCTCGCCCAGCTGCACTTCACGGTGCACGTGGGCGGCGGCCAGGTGCCCGACGTGCCGTTCGACGAGCTGGACCAGGAGGTCGTCGAGATCGCCCGGACGTGGAACGACCGCCTCCTGGAGGGGCTGGTCGAACGGTTCGACGAGGCGCGCGCGCGGGAGCTGTTCGACCGCTGGGCCGGCCGGTTCCCTCCCACGTACAAGGCCTCGACCGACGTCGACCTCGCCGTGCAGGACATCCTGCGGTTCGAGGAGCTCGAGGCGAGCGACGAGCCGTTCGTCGTCGGCCTCTCGAACCAGACCCGCGACGAGGAGACCCTCACGAGGGTCCGGCTGTACAAGGTCGGTGGCCGGGTCGAGTTGTCGGACTTCGTCCCCACGCTCGAATCGCTCGGCCTGCGCGTCATCGAGGAGGTCCCGACCACGCTCCTCGGCGAGGAGGGCGCCGAACGGTTCCTGCACGACTTCGGCGTGCTCGGGGCGGACCACCGTCCCCTCGACGTCGAGACGATCGGGAACCGGATCGCGGAGTGCATCTCCGCCGTGTGGCGAGGCGAGTGCGAGTCGGATTCCCTCAACCGGCTCGTCGTCACCGCCGGGATGGGCTGGCGACAGGTGCAGATCCTGCGCGCGTACCGCAAGTACCACCACCGCGTGAACGCGAGCTTCCCGGTCGAGTACAAGAACGACGCGTTCGCCGCCCATCCGCAGATCGCGCGCAAGCTCGTGGAGCTGTTCGAGCTTCGATCCGACCCCTCGGACGCGCACGACCCGGCGGCCGAGGAGGAGCTGCGGGCGGAGATCCGGCGCGACCTCGACGCCGTGCCGTCGCTCGAACAAGACCGGATCCTCCGCAACGCTCTGGGCGTCATCGACGCGACGGTCCGAACGAACCTCTACGTCCCGAGGCGCGGGGCGATCTCTTTCAAGTTCCGGTCGGCCTCGGTGCCCGAGATGCCGAAGCCCACCCCCCTGTACGAGATCTTCGTCTACTCGCCCGAGATGGAGGCGATCCATCTGCGCGGCGGGAAGGTCGCGCGCGGCGGGATCCGCTGGTCCGATCGCCGTCAGGACTACCGCACCGAGGTGCTCGGGCTGATGAAGGCGCAGATGGTGAAGAACGCCGTCATCGTCCCGACGGGCGCCAAGGGCGGCTTCGTGCTGAAACGCACGCCCGCCGACCCCGACGAGCTCACGCGGGAAGGGGTCCGCCAGTACCTGACCTTCATCCGGAGCATGCTCGACGTGACGGACAACCTCGTGGACGGGAAGGTCGTGCACCCCGAGCGCGTCGTGACGCTCGACGAGGACGATCCGTACCTCGTCGTCGCCGCCGACAA
>DATFEU010000295.1:0-8253 GCA_035250725.1 Actinomycetota bacterium | reverse complement strand
TGAACGCGTGGACCGACACGAGCCTCCCCACGATCGCGTACGGGCAGGGCCTCGCCGCGACGCCGCTCCAGATGGTCTCCGTGTTCGCGACGATCGCCAACGGCGGACGCAGGATGCAGCCGAGCTTCGTGCGGGGGACGGTCGGGTCCGACGGGCGCTTCGTCGAACGCGACCGAGCGCCTGCCCGGCGGGTCGTCTCCTCTGCCACGGCAGAGACGGTCTCGCGCATGCTCGCGTACGCAGTGGATCATGGGACGGGGGAGAACGCTCAGATCCCCGGCTACCAGGTCGCCGGCAAGACGGGGACGGCTCGGATCCCGACCGGCGACGGTTCGGGGTACCTGACGGGCGAGTACGTCGCCTCGTTCATCGGGTTCCTTCCCGCTCGAGACCCCGAGGTCGTGATCGCCGTGATCCTGGACCGGCCCGATGCGGGCTACGGCGGGCTCGTCGCCGCTCCGCTGTTCCGGTCGGTCGCGCGCGCCGCCATCACCCGCCTCGGCATCGCGCCGACCGATCCGCTGCCCCTTCCTCCTCACGCGCTTCCCGTCGGATGAGCCGGGCGGCGCCGGGGGCGGACGCTGGGCAGCCGATAGGCTGGGCGTCCGTGGCCGTTCTTCCCTCGCGAACGCTCGCGGACGTGATCGCCGACCTGCCCGAGGTCGAGCTTCGGAGTCCTGCGGATGTTCGGATCTCGGGGCTCTGCTATCGGTCGTCGGACGCGACGCCCGACTCCTTGTTCTTCTGCGTCGCGGGGTCGAAGCTGGACGGACACGACTTCGCCGCCGACGCGATCGCGCGGGGCGCGAGCGTCCTGGTCGTCGACCGCTGGGTCGACGGCGTCGCGACGCAGGTCAAGGTCCCGAGCGTTCGACACGCGATGGGGCCGGTAGCGGCAAGGTTCTACGGGCGCCCGTCCGAGGCGATGCGCGTGGTGGGCGTGACCGGGACGAACGGGAAGACCACGACCACCTTCTTGCTCGAGGCCGTGTTCCGGGCGGCCGGGTGGATCCCCGGGGTCGTGGGAACGACCGGCGTCCGCATCGACGGCACGCCGACGCCGTTCCCGAGGACGACGCCTGAAGCGCCAGACCTCCAACGGCTGCTCGCGGAGATGGTGACCCGGGACGTCGATGCCGTCGCGATGGAAGTATCGTCGCACGGCCTCGATCAGCACCGCGTCGACGGGGTGCGGTTCTCATGCGCCGTGTTCACGAACCTGTCGCAGGACCACCTCGACTATCACGACTCGATGGAGGAGTACTTCCTGGCGAAGGCGCGACTGTTCACCCGCGAGATGAGCGATCGCGCGGTCGTGAACCACGACTCCCAAGAGGGACGGCGGCTCCAGGACTCGGGCGTGCCGACGATCACGTACGGAGCCGGTGCCGGAGCCGACGTCCGCGCCACCGACATCGTGACGAGCGACCGCGGGATCGCGCTCCTCGCGGACGGCGTCCCGATCCGATCGAGCCTGCGCGGACGGTTCAACGTCGAGAACTGCCTGGCGGCGTTCGCGGCGGCCCGGGCGCTCGGCATCGAGGACGACACGGCGGCCGAGGCGATCTCGTCGGTTCGAGGCGTGCCCGGTCGGGTCGAGACCGTCGAGGTGGGCCAGGAGTTCCTCGTGATGGTGGACTACGCGCACACGCCCGACAGCGTGGAGAACGTGCTGCGCGCGGCGCGGCCGCTCGCCGCGGCGCGGCTGATCGTCGTCTTCGGGTGCGGCGGCGACCGCGACCGCTCGAAGCGGCCGGAGATGGGCCTCGCGGCGACCTCGCACGCCGACCTCAGCGTGATCACGAGCGACAACCCCCGGAGCGAGGATCCGCTGGCGATCATCGCGGAGATCGAACCGGGCGCGAAGGAGGGCGGCGGCCGCTACCTGATCGAACCCGACCGCCGCGCGGCGATCCGGCTCGCCGTCTCGGAGGCGGCGTCGGGCGACGTGGTCGTGATCGCCGGGAAGGGGCACGAGACCTACCAGGAGTTCGCGGATCGCACGATCGACTTCGACGATCGCGTGGTCGCCGCCGAGGAACTGCGAGCAGCCGGGAAGGCACCGTGATCCCGCGGTCACTCTCGGAGGTCGCCGCAGCCGTCGGCGGCGTCGTCCTCGGCGAGGACCTGCGCGTGTCCACCGCGGTGACCGATTCTCGGGAGGCCGGGCCGGAGGCGCTGTTCATCGCGCTCCGGGGGGAACACCAGGACGGTCACGGGTTCGTGGCGGACGCGTTCGGACGCGGTGCGTCGGCGGCGCTCGTCGACCGGCCGACCGAAGGGACCGTGGTCGAGGTGGCCGACACGGGCCGGGCGCTCCTCGACCTCGCCGCCGACGAGCGCGACCGGATGCACGACGTCCGGGTGCTCGGCATCACCGGGGCGAACGGCAAGACGTCGACGAAGGATCTCGCCGCCGCGGTGATCGCGATGCGTTCGCGGACGCACGCGAGCCCGGCGTCGTTCAACAACGAGGTCGGCCTTCCGATGACGCTGCTCGGCGCACCGGCCTCGACCGAGGTCGTGGTGGCCGAGATGGGTGCGCGTCGCGCCGGCGACGTCGCGCTGTTGTGTGAGGTCGCGCGCCCCGACGCCGTGGTCGTGACGAACGTCGGCGTCGCGCACATGGGCATCTTCGGCTCGTGGGACGAGATCGTGCGCGCGAGCGAGGAGCCGGTGGACTGGCTCGGCCCGGACGGCGTGGCGATCCTGAACGCGGACGATCCCGTCGTCCGTGGGTTCGGCGATGGTGCACGCGCCGACGTCGTGACGTTCGGCGTCGAGGGGCCGGCGGACGTGCGGGCGGAGGAGCTCGAGCTCGGGGCCGACGCACGCGCGACGTTCATGCTCGTCTCGGGCTCGGAGCGCGAGCCCGTCGAGCTGCAGGTCCCCGGCGAGCACATGGTGTCGAACGCGCTGGCCGCCGCCGCCGGCGGACTGTGGCTCGGGATGTCGGTCGCCGAATGCGCCGCGGCGCTGAAGGGCGCGCGCATCGCGCGCTGGCGGATGGAGACGTTCCGGACCGGATCCGGCGTCCTGGTGGTGAACGACGCGTACAACGCGAATCCCGAGTCGATGGCGGCGGGTCTGAAGACCGCGAGGTGGATGGCGCGCGACGGCAGGCTCGTCGCGGTGCTCGGGCACATGGCCGAGCTCGGGCCGATCGCGTTCGACGAGCACGAGAAGGTCGGCGAGCTCGTCGTCCGGATCGGCGTCGACCGGTTGATCACGGTCGGCGAGGAGGCCCGGGCGATCGCGCGCGCGGCGGTCCGCGAGGGACTCGTCCCCCAGAGCGTGGCCTCGTACGACGCCGCGGTCGAGGCCGCGGCCGACGTCCGGGCCTGGACGCGGGCCGGCGACGTCGTCCTGTTGAAGGGATCACGGGTCGCTGGCCTCGAGGGCGTGGCCGAAGCTCTGGTGGAGCCCGGAGGCGTTCGGTGAGGCAGATCCTCATCGCGGCCGCCGTCGGCATGGCCGTGACGTTGCTCGGGACCCCGATCGCGATCCGGATGTTCCGTGTCTGGGGGTGGGGCCAGCGGATCCGGGAGGACGGGCCCCACACGCACCTGGAGAAGATGGGGACGCCCACGATGGGCGGGACGGTCATCGTCCTCGGCATCGTCACCGCGTACGTCGTGACGCGCGTCGTGTTCACCACCGTGACCGCCTCCGGCCTCGCGGTGCTGCTCGCCACGATCCTGCTCGCGGTGCTCGGCTTCGTCGACGACTTCATCAAGGTTCGCCGGCGCCGATCGCTCGGGCTCTCGAAGACCCGCAAGGTGATCGGGCAGGCGGTCGTCGCGCTCGTGTTCGGGCTCGTCGCCGTGAACCAAGCCGGCGTCCCGACCGAGCTGTCGTTCATCCGCGCGACCGGGCTCGACCTCGGCATCTTCTTCTTCGTATGGGTCTTCGTGATCCTGGCCGCCTCGTCGAACGGCGTGAACCTCACCGATGGTCTCGACGGGCTCGCGTCGGGAGCGTCGATCCTCGTCCTGTCCGCGTACGTCTTCATCGCCTTCTGGCAGTTCCGGCACACCTGCGAGCTGGGTCCCACTCCGGCCTGCTATCCCCTCGACATCAACGCCGCGCTCGACGTCGCGATCGTCGCCGGCGCGGCGGTGGGCGCGACGGCCGGGTTCCTGTGGTGGAACGCGGCTCCGGCGCGCATCTTCATGGGGGACACTGGCGCGCTCGCGCTCGGCGGCCTGATGGGGGCGCTCGCGATCGTGACGAGCACGCAGTTGCTGCTCGTCGTGCTCGGCGGGCTGTTCGTGATCGAGACGACGTCGGTCATCGTGCAGGTGATCGCGTTCCGGGGGTTCGGAACCCGCGTGTTCCGGATGTCGCCGATCCATCACCACTTCGAGCTCGCGGGATGGCCCGAGTTCACGGTGATCGTCCGCTTCTGGATCGTGACCGGTCTGTGCGTCGCGGTCGGCCTCGGCCTGTTCTACACGGACTTCGTCGCCCGCGGGGGCCTGGGATGACGTCGCGGTGGGGCTCGTGATGGGTGCCTTCGAGGGCGAGGCGGCGGTCGTGGTCGGCCTCGGCGTCGCCGGAGCCTCGGCGGCCCGGGTCCTCGCCGAGGAGGGGGCGATCGTGCGGGTCACGGAGGCTCGAGATGCTCCGGCCTCCCCCGAGCTCGCCGCCGAAGGCATCGAGGTGCTCGCGGGTGGGCACCGGCCCGAGCACCTCGACGGTGCGACGCTCGTCGTGAGCAGCCCGGGGGTCCGGCCCGGCTCGCCCGTCCTGGTGTGGGCGGCCGAACGCGGGCTGCCCGTGTGGGGTGAGCTGGAGCTCGGCGCGAGATTGGCGAGCGCCCCGTACCTGGCGGTGACGGGGACGAACGGCAAGACCACGACGACCGGGATGCTCGAGGCGTGCATCCGGGCGTCGGGGGTCGACGCGGTGGCCTGCGGCAACATCGGCCGCCCGTTCCCGGCGACCGCGCGCGAGGAGCACGAGGTGCTCGTGATCGAGGTCTCGTCCTTCCAACTCGCGATGCAGGAGTCGTTCCATCCGCGGGTGTCGGTCCTGTTGAACCTCGCGGCGGATCACCTCGACTGGCACGGCTCGTTCGGCGCGTACGCGGACGCGAAGGCGAGGGTCTTCGCCAACCAGGCGGACTCGGACGTCCACGTCGGCAATCGGGACGACGAACGCAGTGCCGAACGCTCTCGGCGCGCGAACTGCGACGTGCGATGGTTCGGCGCGTTCCAACCCGTCGGCGACGACGTTGGGATCGTCGAGGGTTCGCTCGTGGCCGGGTGGAGCGACGTCGTTCTGGAACCGTCCGGCGACGATCCTCCGATGCTGGAGGACGCCGCCGCGGCGGTCGCGGCCGCCCATGCGTTCGGCGTCGCCGACGCCGCCCTCGCCGAAGGCCTGAGCGCCTATCGGCCCGAGCCGCACCGCGGCGAGCGGGTTGCCGAGATCGACGGAGTCGGCTTCATCGACAACTCGAAGGCGACGAACCCGCACGCCGCCGTCGCCGCCGTGGGCGACCGCGCAGGTGTCGTGCTGATCGCCGGCGGCGACGCCAAGGGCGTGGATCTGTCGCCGCTCGGTTCCCTCGCCCCGCGCCTGGCCGGCGTCGTGGCGATCGGCGCCGCGGCAGGGGTGGTGCGCTCGATCTTCGGGGAGGCGGTGCCCGTCCGCGAGGCGCCGTCGATCGAGGACGCCACCCGACTCGCGTTCGAGATGGCGCCTCGCGGCGGAACGGTCCTGCTCGCCCCCGCGTGCGCGAGCTGGGACATGTTCCGCGACTACGCCGAACGGGGCGAGCGATTCACGGCGGCCGCACGCGCCATCGAACGGGAGGGTGTCAGGACGTGAGCACGGTCGGAGCCGCTTCCCCCCGGCCGCATCATCTGCGGCTGGTCCGTTCGACCGAGCGATCGTTGTCTCGTGCCCGCGCCGACGCGCGCTCGAGGCGGATCGTGACGCTGCTCCTCGGGACCACGGCCTTCCTCGTGGCGACGGGCCTCGTCATGGTGTTGTCCGCGAGTTCGGTGTCGGCGTTCGCGGACTACGGCGACAGCTTCGTGTTCGTGCAGCGCCAGGCCGTGTACGCGGTCATCGGCGTGCTGGCCCTGGTGGTGACATCGCGGATGCGGTACGAGGTGTGGAAGCGCGTCGCGCTCCCGCTGCTGCTCCTCACGCTCGGCATGCTGGCGATCGTTCTGCACCCGTCATCCGGCATCGAGGCCTACGGCTCCTCGCGTTGGTTCCGGCTCGGGCCGGTGACCGTGCAGCCGTCCGAGCTCGCCAAGTTCACGCTCGTGGTGTTCACCGCCGCGGTGCTCGCGCGGAAGTGGGGCAAGCTCGACGATCTCGGTCAGCTCGCGATGCCGTTGCTGCCGGTGACGGCGATCGTATGCGGACTGGTGATGCTCCAGCCGGACCTCGGGACCACCGTGATCATCTCGGGTACCGTGTTCCTCGTCCTGTTCGTTGCGGGCGTTCGCTTGCGATACCTCACGATCGCCGGCATCACGGGCATCGTGATCGGCGCGGGACTCATCATGAGCGCCGACTACCGTCGCGTTCGCTTCCTCGCGTTCCTCCATCCGTGGGAAGACGCGCAGAGCACCGGTTACCAGCTGATCCAGTCCCTGATCGCGCTCGGGTCCGGCGGGTTCACCGGGGTCGGGCTCGGCGCCTCGCGGCAGAAATGGGAGTACGTCCCGAACGCACACACCGACTTCATCTTCTCGATCCTCGGCGAGGAGCTCGGGCTGATCGGCGAGATCGTCGTGCTGCTGGCGTTCGGTTCGCTCCTGTACGCGGGGGTCGTGATCGCGACGCGCACCGCCGACGTCTTCGGGCGCCTGCTCGCATCGGGCATCGTCGCATGGTTCGGCCTGCAGACGCTCGTGAACCTCGGGGCCGTGACGGGGCTGTTGCCCGTGACCGGCGTGCCGCTCCCGTTCCTCTCGTACGGTGGGTCCTCGCTCGTGGTCTCGCTCGCCGCCGTCGGTGTGCTCGTGAGGATCGCCCGCGCGCCGATCCGCACCACGTCGCGGGCAGGCACGGGGTCGCGGGACAACGCTCGAACGCGTACGGGCACAGGCCGGACCAGCCGCGCCGGAACCCGAACGGCGGGAGGACGTGCACGATGAAGGTGTTGATCGCCGGGGGCGGCACGGCGGGCCACGTCTTCCCGGCGCTGGCGCTCGCGCGGCGGCTCGAGGCCGCCGACCACGAGGTGCGCTTCGCGGGGACCGCATCCGGCCAGGAGGAGAAGCTCGTGCGCGAGGCCGGGTTCGCGTTCGACGCGGTGCAGGCGAGTCCGCTCGAGCGCAAGGCCTCGCTCAAGACGCTCCGGGCTCCGGTGACGGCGATCCGTTCGGTCGGGGCCTGCCGCCCGCTCGCCGAGCGGGCCGACGTGGTCGTGGGGATGGGCGGATACGTGAGCGTCCCCGTGGCCCTGGCCGCCCTGCGGGCGCGGCGACCCCTGGTCCTGCACGAGCAGAACGCGGTGCCCGGCCTCGCGAACCGCACGCTCGCCAGGGCGGCGCGAACCGTCGCCCTGGCCTTCTCCGAGGCGCGCCGCGCGTTCCCCCGCCGAACGCGGACCGTCCTCACCGGCAACCCGGTCCGCGAGCAGATCCTCGCCGTTCCGAACGACCGGGACCGGTTGCGCAAGGAAGCGGTGTCCGAGCTCGATCTGGCTGAGCAGAAGCCGACGGTGGTGGTGTTCGGCGGGAGCCAAGGTGCGTTGCACGTGAACCGCTCCGCCGTCGAGGCGATCGGTCGCCTCGACCGGCACGATCTCCAGGTGCTCCTGCTCACCGGACCGGCTCACGAGGCGAGCGTGGGCGCGGCGGTCCCCTCCGATCCGCCGGTCGTCGTTCGGCTGCGCGGCTTCCTCGAACGCATGGAGCTCGCGTACGCGATCGCCGACGTCGTCGTCGCCAGGGCGGGCGCGACGACCGTCGCCGAGATCGCGGTCTGCGGCGTGCCGTCCCTGCTGATCCCGTACCCGTACGCGACGGGCCGACACCAGGAGGCGAACGCCCGCGCGCTCCAGCGGGCGGGCGCCGCCTCGATGCTGCTCGACGACGAACTCGACGGCGCGGTGCTCGCCGATCGGATCGGTCGGCTCGTCGGCGACGGCGAACGACGCCGCGAGATGGGTGAGCGGGCTCGGGCGTGGGCTCGCCCTGGCGCGGCGGCGCACCTCGCGGCCGTGGTGCTCGAGGCCGGGACCCGGACGTGAGCCCGCCCGAGGCGCGCGAGACGGTCGTCGGC
>DATFEU010000290.1:0-10098 GCA_035250725.1 Actinomycetota bacterium | reverse complement strand
GGCCCGACCGTGTTCGCGCCGTTCCCGGCCGGCGAGGGTGAAAGCCCGAACCTCGGGCGGGGCGGATGGGGCATCAACTTCCGGGTCGGCGACCTTGACGCGGTCGTGGCCCAGCTCCGCGCCGCGGGCATCGACGTGACGGTCGACCCCGAGGAGTACCCGAACGGGCGCTTCGCCCAGCTCGAAGACCCCGAGGGGAACGCGATCCAGCTGTGGGAACCGACGATCCCTATCCGTCTATAGATCGTAGTACAGGCTGAACTCGTACGGGTGCGGCCGGAGCCGGACCGCGTCGAGCTCGTGCAGGCGCTTGTACTCGATCCAGGTGTCGATCACGTCCTGCGTGAACACCCCGCCCTCGAGCAGCCACTGGTGGTCGGCCTCGAGCGCGTCGAGCACCTCCTCGAGCGAACCGGGAACCTGCTTGACCGTGAGCTTCTCCTCGGGGGGCAGGTCGTACAGGTCCTTGTCGATCGGCTCGGGCGGCTCGATCTTGCTCTTCACGCCGTCGAGCCCGGCCATGAGCATCGCCGCGAAGGCCAGGTACGGGTTGCACGAGGGGTCGGGCGTCCGGAACTCGAGCCGCTTGGCGCCGGGGTTCTTGAAGTACTGCGGGATCCGCACGCACGCGCTGCGGTTCCGCTGCGAGTACACGAGGTTGATCGGGGCCTCGTAGCCCGGGACCAGACGACGGTACGAGTTCGTGGTGGGGTTGGTGAAGGCCAGCAGCGACGGCGCATGTGCGATCAGCCCTCCGATGTACCAACGCGCGGTGTCCGAGATCCCCGCGTAGCCGACCTCGTCCCAGAACAGGTTCTCGTCGTCCTTCCACAGGCTCTGGTGCGTGTGCATCCCCGAGCCGTTGTCCTGGAACAGCGGCTTCGGCATGAACGTGACCGTCTTGCCCGCCTGACGCGCCGTGTTCTTGACGACGTACTTGTACTTCATGACGTTGTCGGCGGTCGCGAGCAGCGTCCCGTACCGCATGTCGATCTCGGCCTGACCGGCCGTGCCGACCTCGTGGTGGTGCACCTCGATCGACAGGCCGACCTGCTCGAGCTTCAGGAGCATCTCCGAGCGCAGGTCCTGGTAGTGGTCCATGGGGGGCAGGGGGAAGTAGCCCTCCTTGTACCGGGGCTTGTAGCCGAGGTTCGGCTCGCCGCCGATCTCGCGCTCGCGGCCCGAGTTCCACACGCCCTCGATCGCGTCGAGGTGGTAGTAGCCCTCGTGCTGGTTCTGGTCGAAGCGGACCGAGTCGAAGATGTAGAACTCACACTCGGGTCCCCAGAACGACGTGTCGGCGATGCCGGTCTGCTGCAGGTAGAGCTCGGCCTTGCGGGCGACCTGGCGAGGGTCGCGCGAGTACATCTCGCCCGTCACCGGGTCCTTCACGAAGCAGTGCAGGTTCAGCGTCGTATGGCGGGTGAACGGGTCGAGGTAGGCGGTGTCCGGGTCCGGCACGAGGAGCATGTCGGACTCCTGGATCTCCTGGAACCCGCGGATCGAGGAACCGTCGAACCCGAGGCCGTCCTCGAAGCTCTCCTCCGAGAGCTCGCCGGCCGGGATCGAGAAGTGCTGCATGAGTCCGGGCAGGTCCGAGAACCGCAGGTCCACGATCTCGGCCCCGGATTCCCTGGCAAGGGCCAGGACCTCCTTGGGCATGGTCATCGAACCGCTTCCCCCTTTCGCCGCGTAGTTCGCACCAGGGTAGGGGGGCCGATACGCCGGTTCGTTTCCTGGCCGTTAACTCCTCGTTACGTCCGAGGGTGTCCTCTTCCACGGTGATGACGATTAGCCTTCCGACACATGGTCGAGGTCTTCCCGTACGCGGACGAAGCGGACGAACAGCGTGGGCTCGACCTCTTCAACGCTGTCTGGCCGCACGAACGGCTCGGCCTCGATGAGGAACGGTCCTATCGGGCGAGCCTGCGTGACCACACCGATCTGCTCGCGCGGATCGACGGGACGGTTGGCGGCTTCGCACTCGGAGCGATCCGGCCGGAGCGGCCCAACGTCGTCTTCGCGCTCGTGACCGTGCTCGCCGAACTCCGGCATCGGGGTGCCGGTATCGCCCTGTACGCGGCGATCTCGGACTGGGCGCGCGAGCGCGGACTCGACACGATCGAGACCATCGTGGCCGACGACGACCCCGAGAGCCTTGCCTTCGCACTTCGTCGCGGCTTCATCGAGGACAGCCATGAGCTGGGCGTCTCCCTCGACCTCAGGCGGATCGAGCCTCCGATCGTCGAGCCGCCCGAGGGCGTCCAGATCGTCACGTGGGCCGAGCGACCCGAGCTGGCGAGGCGGATCTACGAGGTCTGGCTGGAGGCGATACCCGACATCCCCGGCGCCGAAGACGAACAGATCGAGCCCTTCGAGGATTGGCTCGCGCACGACATGCGGGGACCCGGCGACCGACCGGAGGCGACGTTCGTCGCGGTGGCGAACGATGAGGCGATCGGCTTCGCGAAGTTCTCGCTCACCTCCGCCCAGCCGCTGACGGCCCATCACGACCTCACCGGCGTCAAGCGTGCATGGCGCGGCCGCGGCGTCGCGCGTGCGCTGAAGGCGAAGCAGATCGCGTGGGCCAAGGAGAACGGCTACGAGGAATTGCGAACCACCAACGAGGAACGCAACGCGCCGATCCGCCGCCTCAACCAGGAGTTCGGCTATCGGCCTTCCATCGGCAGGATCTTCCTGAAGGGGCCACTGGCCTCATCCGAGGTCATCAGCTGACTCGACCGGCACCTCGGTGGGTTCGTGGTGGCCCGCATGGAAATCGCGTTCGCGAACTGGAATGCGTTCTCGACTGCACGACCGGATCTACGCACGGCTCCCGGGCACATCCCGTTCGTGATCGCAGACCAGATGGGCAGCTCGCGTCGTCGCCAGGACCAAGGCCGTGACCGCCGAACTGTATGAGCCCTTCGAGGCGCCGGACGATCCGATGAAGCAGATGTGGCGCGTGGCTGAGGATGTCCAGTGTCTTCAGGGCAGAGGCGGCGCGTTCTAGGAGAGCTTGAACGTCACGCGTGCCTAGCGACCGCCGGACCGCCGGGTCTGGCGTTCGATGCACGGGTTCGGGCCGGAGCGGGCTCCCAGTCGCGGAGCGCGTCGGCGGCCTTGGCTACGAGCGCGGCCGCGCCGCCGATCTGGATCACGCGTCCGACCGGCGTCCGGAAGAACGGGTGCTTCATGATCATCGGCGTCACCAGGATCAGCCCGCTGGCCGTGATCGCTCGAAGCCGTTGCCCGTTCGGAGAGGCGAGGAACTCCAGCGTCTCGTCCGCACCGCGGTTCACCGCGTCCTCGAACGCGTTCCACAGCCGGCGGACCTCTCGGGAAGCCATCTCGTCACCACGATACCCACGCGGGCCCGCGATGAACCCGTCGAGGTCGGCGTGAGCTAGACGTCGGCGGTTCGATAGCCGACGCCGCGCACGGTCTCGATCAGACCTTCGTGCGCGGGTCCGAGCTTCGCTCTGAGGCGCCGGACGTGGACGTCGACCGTCCGCGTCCCACCGTAGAAGTCGTACCCCCACACCTCGCGCATCAGGGCGGGTCGCGTGAACACCCGCCCCGGGCGCTCGGCGAGGAACCGCAGCAGCTCGAATTCCTTGAACGTGAGGTCGAGCGCGCGTCCCTGGACGCTCACCCGATACGTGTCGACGTCGAGCGTGAGCGGCCCGAGCGTGATCCGCGAGTCCCCGGCCGCCCCGTGTCGACGCCGCACGATCGCGAGCCGCACGCGGATCTCCGCCTCGGGGGCGCCCGGATAGAGCACGTCGTCCGCGACGTCCTCCCACCGGAAGCGGTCGAGGTCGTGGCGCTCGACGACGACGATCGCGGGCGGGAGCGCCTGCCGCTCGCGCAGGGCCTGGAGCACGGCGTGCGCCTGCCCCGGGTTCTCGGCGGCGTCGACCACGAGCAGCTCGGGCTCGAGGGCGACCGCATCGTCGAGCGATGCCGTCGAGAGCGGCTCCGCCTTGACGTCGAGCACGAGCCCGCCGGCGGGCAGGACCTCGAGCGGTGCGCGATCGGTGAGCATGACGATCCGGTCCACGGGCCGAGGGTACAGGCCAACCTCGGCCGGCGATAGCCTGAACCGCTATGGCGCTCGTCCGGGTCAGGCTCTTCGCCGCACTCCGCGAGATCGCCGGCGCGCCCAACGTCGAGGCCGAGGGCGACACGGTCGGCGAGGTGGTCGACGCCCTCGCGGCCCGATACGGGGAGCGCTTCGACGCGATCGCCAGGGCCGGCTCGGCCGTCGTGGACGCCGAGCGCGCCGAGCCCTCGAGGCGGCTCGTCGGCGGCGAGGAGGTCGCGCTCCTGCCCCCGGTCTCCGGCGGTTGACGTAGGCGGTCAGGGGACTTTCGCGAGCCGACGCACGCCTGACATACTGCTGGCCCCATGCGTTTCCAGCGCCTGCTCCTCGTCGTCAACCCGGTCGCCCGCACGATGTCCAAGCCCGTGCTCGCGGTGATCGAGAAGGCCCTGTCGGCCGACTTCCACCTCGAGGTCGCCGAGACGAAGGAGCGGGGGCACGCGTCCGAGCTCGCCGCCCAGGCGGCCGACAACGGGACCGACCTCGTGGTCGTGTTCTCCGGCGACGGGACGATCAACGAGGCGGTGAACGCGCTCGCCGGCACCGACACGGCGCTCGGGGTCCTGCCCGGCGGCGCGACGAACATCCTGGTGCGCGCCCTCCGCCTCCCGCTCGATCCGGTCGAGGCGACCGGCGTGTTGATCTCGAAGGCGCTCGACGACGAGGCCTTCAAGCTCTCGCTCGGGGTCGCCGACGGCCGCTACTTCGCGGTGAACTGCGGCGCCGGGGTGGACGCGGCGGCGATGCGGCGGCTCGAGGAGAAGTTCCCCCGCACGAAGGCCAAGTTCGACCGGGCGGCGTTCCGCTCGGTCGCGTGGGAGCTGATGGTCGGTTACGCGGGCCGCTTCCCCGACCTGGAGGTCCGGATCGACGACGGCGACCCCCTGCCGTCGCTCTCGGTCATGGTCGGGCGGACCGACCCGTACACGTACTACAAGGACCGCCCGATCCGGATGACCCCCGAGGCCTCGCTCGACGCCGGGCTGGACGTCCTGTCGGTCCGCAAGCTCGCGCGCCGCGCGATCCCGAGGATCGCGTGGCAGGTGTTCGGTTCCGCCCGGCACGTGCAGGGACGGGACATCGACTACGTGCACGACGCGAGCCACGTGCTCGTGACCTCGGAGGCGCCGTTCCCGGTCCAGGTCGACGGCGACTCGCTCGGCGATCACCGGCGGCTCGAGATGGACCTCGCGCCCGAGGCGCTCTGGGTCGTAGCCTAGGCCGAGGCGAAGCGCTCCCCGCGCTCCTGGATCCCGCACTCCCACTTCGACAGGCCGGCCCATCGTCCGGCGCGCTCGGGCTCGCCCGGCAACTGCAGGCGGGTGCACGGCGCGCACCCGATCGACGCGTAGCCGAGGTCGTACAGCGGGTTGTGGGGGAGGTCGTGCTCCTTGAGATACGCCCACGTGTCCCGTCGCGTCCACGTCGCCACCGGGTTCACCTTCACGATCCACCGTCCCGGCTCGAGCTCGTACCGGTCGACGATCGGGGCGCTCGCGCGGGTCGGCGAGGAGTCGCGCCGGAACGCGGTGACCCACGCGTCGAGACCTCGGAGCGCGTCGAGCATCGGCTCGACCTTGTTGATCTGGCAGCAGCGGTCGGGGTCGCGCTCGTAGAGCCGGGGGCCGAACGCCTCCGCCTGCGACGCGACCGTGTACTCGCCGGCGAGCTCGACGACGTTCAGGTCGAGCCGTTCGGTGAGCCGGCGCTTGAACTCCAGCGTCTCGTCGAAGTGGAACCCGGTCTCGAGGAACAGGATCGGGACGTCCGGCCGGATCCGGGTCGCCATGTGCATCACGCACGTCCCCTCGGCCTGGAACGCCGAGGCGAGCGCGATCCGTTCGAGCCCGGAGCCGTCGAGGGCCCAGCGCACGATCTCGCGCGGGTGCGCGGACTCGAACCGCTCGTTCAGCGCCGCGAGATCCTCGCCGGAGAGCAGGGTGTCGGGCATCGGGCCTCGATCCTGGGGGGGACGCAGCCCAGTATAGGAGCGGGCCGTTCAAGCCCGGCCGTTATCCTGTCGCCCCCCGACCAGGAAGGCCCGGGCCACCATGTCATCCACCACCCCCGAACCCCAGACGATCTCGCCCTACGGCGGCACGCTCGTCGACCTGCTCGCCACGGGCGACGAGGCCGCCCGTCTCGTCGAAGCGTCCGAACACCTCCCGAAGGTCACCGTGAGCGAACGCGAGCTCTCGGACCTCGAGATGCTCACCGTCGGCGCGCTCTCGCCGCTCACCGGCTTCCAGGGCGAGAAGGACTATCGCCTCGTACTCGAGACGATGCACCTCGAGAACGGTCTCCCCTGGGCGATCCCGGTCACGCTCTCGCTCACGGCGGAGGACGCGAAGCGGGTCGGCGGTGCGGGGGCGGTCGCGCTGATGGCGCCGGGGTCGCCCACGGCGATCGCGATCCTCGAGGTCGCCGAGATCTACGAACGGGATCGGCAGAAGGAGGCGCTTGGTGTCTTCGGCACCGAGGACGTGGCGCATCCGGGCGTGGGTGCGCTGCAGGCCTCCGGCGACTTCTGCGCGGCGGGCGACGTGCGGGCGATCCGCCTCCCCGACCACGACACGTTCGAGCAGTACCGGCTCACCCCGGCGCAGACCCGGGCCGCCTTCGCCGAGCGCGGATGGCGGACCGTCGTCGGGTTCCAGACCCGCAACCCGATCCACCGCGCGCACGAGTACATCCAGAAATGCGCGCTCGAGATCGTCGACGGACTCCTCGTCCACCCGCTCGTCGGGGCGACCAAGGGCGACGACGTCCCCGCCGACGTCCGGATGCGTTGCTACGAGGCCTTGTTCGAGGGCTACTACCCGAAGGACCGCGCGATGGTGAGCGTGTTCCCCGCGGCGATGCGGTACGCGGGGCCGAAGGAGGCGATCTGGCACGCGATCTGCCGGAGGAACTACGGGTGCACGCACTTCATCGTTGGTCGCGATCATGCTGGCGTGGGCGACTACTACGGCACGTACGACGCGCAGAAGATCTTCGAGGAGTTCGAGCCCGGCGAGCTCGGCATCACGCCGCTGATGTTCGAGCACTCGTTCTGGTGCAACCGCTGCGAGGGCATGGCCACCCCCAAGACGTGCCCGCACGACGAGACCGAGCGCGTGTCGCTGTCGGGGACGAAGGTGCGCGAGATGCTGCGCGCCGGCGAGCGTCCGCCGCTCGAGTTCAGCCGCCCCGAGGTCGCGGACATCCTGATCGACGCGATGCGCGGACAGGACGGCTGACCGGCCGCCCGTCGGTCACGAGCGATCCGTCGAACGACCGGTCTCGAGATCCTCGAGCGGCCGCCCGAACGCGTCGGTGACGACGAGGGTCGCCGGCCGACCGGCGCGGAGGACGGACACGACGCGCCGGATCTCGCCCTCGCTCGCCCGGACCTCCACCGCGGCTCCCCCGGGCGGCTCCGTCGACGTGGGCCGGTGGTCGAGCGCCGCCGAACGCAGGCCGGACAACCCGGCGACGAACGCCCCGACGCCCCCCAGGAACAGCGCCCCGGCCACCGTCCAGAGCGCGAGGCCGGTCGACCCGGCGGAACCGATCACCCCGATCAGCGCGCCGGCGAGCGCTCCGAGGGAGCCGCCGATCAACGCTCCCGCGGCGAGCCGCCGGCCGACCCGGCCGCCCTCGCGGTGCTCCCGTTCGTGGGCGACGGGGCCCTCGCTCGTGCCGGGGTCCTCGGCGAGCGAGAGCTGCCCAGACGAGATCCCGGCCTCGGTCAGGGCTTGCATCGCTCGAGCGGCTCCCGCCTCGTCCGGGAACGTCGCCCAGACGCGGATGCCACCCCCGGGTTCGGGCGTGGAGGGGACACTGGTCATGCGTGGTGGTTGCCCCCGGTTCCGGACGTTCAAACCGAGGGTGTTTGCCCGAACGCGAGGGGCTTTGGTAGCTTCGAACGCGCCCGCGGCGGCCGCGACCGACAGGAGGCCCTACGACCGCTCGCCGGACCTGGCCCCATACCCTCCCCTGGCTCGGTCTCGCCCTCATGCTGGTGGCCGTGTCCTTCGCCGTGTCCTTCGCCGTGCCCGCGACGGCCGGGACGAAGGACCGGCTCGACGACGCCAAGGCGGAGCTCGCCTCGATCCAGGCGGAGCTCGACGAGGCGACCGCCGCGTGGCACGCTTCGCTCACCCGCCTCGAGGCGACGGAGGCCGACATCGCGGACACGCGCTTTCGGATCTCGAGCCTCGAAGAGCGGATCTCGACGATCGACTCGCGACTGACCAGGCGAGCCGTGGTCGCATTCACGAACGGACCCGCGACCACGATCGACGTGCTCCTTGCCTCCGGCTCGTTCACCGAGTTCTCCGACCGGCTCGAGTTCCTCGGCCAGGTCGCCCAGGTGGACGTGGACCTCGTCCTCGAGCAGGAGGTGGCGCAGGAGGAGCTTCGGCGTGAGCGCGACGGCCTGCTGGACCTCGAGCAGCAGCAGGCGCAGGAGTCGGACCGGCTCGAGGGCATCCAGGAGCAGATCGACGCCGAGCTCGACCAGATCTCGTCTCGGGTCGCCGAGCTCACGGCGCAATACGAGAAGGAGCTCGCCGCCCAGCGAGCACTCGAGCTCCTCGGCCAGACCCCGAGCACCGGCGTCGGAGGGGGCGGAAGCACCGTGGTCGTCGGCAGCGGCGCGATCCAGGTGTGCCCGGTCGCCGGGCCGGTCTCGTTCGTCGACTCGTTCGGCTGGCCACGCGACGGACACACTCACCAGGGGACCGACATGATCTCCCCCGCCGGGACGCCGGTCGTGGCCGCCCACGCGGGCACGGTCTCGCACTCGTCCAGCTCCTCCGGCGGGCTCCAGGCCTACGTCCACGGCGCCGGCGGGTACTCGTTCTACGCCCACCTGTCCGGGTACAGCTCGGCGAGCGGGAGCGTGGGCGCCGGCACCGTGATCGGATACGTGGGGAGCACGGGCAACGCGGGGTCGGTGAACCATCTCCATTTCGAGTGGCACCCCGGCGGCGGGTCGGCCGTGAACCCCTACCCGTACCTCGTGGCCGTCTGCTGAGCCGGCCGTGCTGACGGCCCAGCCCGTGACCCGCGCTACGATGCTCCCTCGATGAGCGAGCAGGGCGGCAGCCGCCGGATCGACCGCATCCGACGTCCCGACTTCGTCGAGGGGCTCTCCCAGCTTCCGCTGGACGAGCTCCGCCGCCGTCGCGACGACTGTTTCGCCGAGCGCGAGTACCTGTCGCTGCTGCGGCGGCTGGTCCAGGGGCGGGCCGAGATCCTCAGGGCCGAGGTCGAGCGCCGGGGTCGGGGCGAGGAGGGGAGCCTCGTCGGCGCCCTCTCGACGATCCTCGCCGGCGACACGCAGGGACCCTCCCGGGGCGAGGCGGTCAAGGTCGGACTGCCGGAGGAGGAGATGCTCCTCGCCCGCCGGCGCGTCGAGCGGTTGGTGGCCGACGCCGGGTTGTCCGATCCGGGCGCCCTGGACGATGCGCGGCTCGCCGACGCCGTCGAGCTCCTCGTAGGCGAGGAGAGGGATGTCTCCGAGGCTCGGGCCGAGGTGCTCCGCGCGATGGACACGATCCAGGACGAGCTGAAGCGTCGGTACCGCGACGACCCCTCCTTGGTTCTTTCCTGAACAACCGGACGGCCGGGGGATGCGACCCCCTGGATTTCCGACGCGCCGTAGGGCGGGTTCGAAGACCTCGGACCAGCCGCATTTGGGCCCGCGGCCCTATGGACGCCCGTGGGCCGAGACCGCAGGCTTCCCCTTGTCAATCCATCAGACGGATGCGGCCCCCTGATGAGCGAACAGATCGCTATGGGCTCGACCCGGGAGTTCCTCGTGGACCCCGAGATGGACCCCGAGGCGCCCGCGGTGCACGACCAGTTGATCGTGTTCGCCCGCGAGATCGGCGAGCTCTATCGCATGGAGCGCTCGCGCAGCGCCGAGCTCGAGACCGTGCTCGAGAGCCTGCAGGAGACCTACCTCGCGACGATGAAGAGCCTCGCGACCGTGATCGAGGCGAAGG
>DATFEU010000289.1:0-3148 GCA_035250725.1 Actinomycetota bacterium | reverse complement strand
CGGTCCACGTCCACGGCGGCTTCCTCGTGAAGATCGCGGAGGAGGTCGCGTACCAGACGGACGTGCAGCAGGGGGACCTGCTCTTCTGGTTCGCCGACCTCGGCTGGATCATGGGGCCCTGGGAGATCGTCGGCGCGACCGCGCTCGGCGCGACGGTGTTCCTGTTCGACGGCGCGCCGAACCATCCCGCGCCGGACCGGATCTGGGCGATGGTCGAACGGCATCGGATCACGCACCTCGGGGTCTCGCCCACGTTGATCCGCGCGCTGATCCCGGCGGGCGAGGAGCAGGTCCGGTCCCACGACCTGTCGTCGCTCCGGATCCTCGCCTCGACCGGCGAGCCGTGGAACCCGGAGCCGTACCGGTGGTTCTTCGAGGAGGTGGGCGGGGGCCGGCTCCCGATCATCAACCTCTCCGGTGGGACCGAGGTGGGCGCGTGCTTCCTGTCGCCGCTCCCGATCAGCCCGCTGAAGCCGTGCACGCTCCGCGGGCCGGCGCTCGGTATGGACGTCGCGGTGTTCCGGGCCGACGGGTCGGATGCACCGCCGGGCGAGGTCGGCGAGCTCGTGTGTCGCAAGCCCTGGCCGGGGATGACGCGGGGCCTCCGCGGCGACCCCGAGCGCTACCTCGACACGTATTGGCGGCGGTTCCCCGGCGTCTGGTGCCACGGCGACTGGGCCACCGTGGACGGGGACGGCTTCTGGTTCCTCCACGGCCGGAGCGACGACACGATGAGCGTCGGCGGCAAGCGGCTCGGCCCGGCCGAGGTCGAGAGCATCCTCACGCTGCATCCCTCGGTCATCGAGTCGGCCGTCGTCGGCGTCCCCGACGACGTGAAGGGGGAGGCGATCTGGTGCTTCGTCGTCGCGGTTCCCGACGCGGCGCCCGATCTCGCCGAGGAGCTCCGAGCGCTCGTCGCCGACCACCTCGGGAAGGCGTTCAGGCCGTCGCGCGTCGTGGTCGTCCCCGAGCTCCCGAGGACGCGCTCGGCGAAGATCCTGCGGCGCGCGATCAGGGCGACCGTCACGGGCTCGGAGCCCGGCGACCTGTCGAGCCTCGAGAACCCCGCGGCCCTGGACGAGATCCGTCGCGCGCTGGCGTGATCCGTTGCACGGTCGCGGTTTCGCGACCACGCCCCCACCGGTAGGCTCGGCCCATGGCTGCTGCCTCCCAGACCGATCTCGCGGTGCTCGTCGTGGGCATCGACCCCCCGCGACTCGAGGGTCCCGCCGTCGGATCGGCGGACGACCTGCTCGGCGCGCTCGCTCATCTGTCGGACGGCGGGATCGACGTGGTCTGCACGTCGCTCGACCTCCCCGACGCACAGGGACTCGACGTCGTCCGGTCGTTCCGCGAACTGGCGAGCGACGTGCCCGTCGTGGTGGTCGGCACGGCCGGCGTCGACCCCCAGCTCGCATTCGACGCGGGCGCGACGGACGTCATCCCCGCCGAGGCGCCGCCGGACCTCGTCGGCCGGGCCGTCCGCTACGCGGCGACGGTCCAGCGCCTGAGTGCCGAACTCCATCGGCACCAGACCGTCGACGAGCTCACCGGGCTGCTGAACGCCCGGGGGTTCGAGCTGCTCGCCACCCACCATCTGCGACTCGCCGACCGCTCGAAGCATCCGGTCGTCATCGTGTTCGTGCGGATGGACGAGGTCCCCGACCCCGAGCGCGACCACGCGGTCGTGGACGCGGCGGAGACGATCAGCGGAGCGGTCCGGGCCTCGGACGTGGTCGCCCGCGTCGGCTCGGACGCGTTCTGCGTCCTGCTGTCGGGGGCGCCGCACGGCACCGGATCGATCGTCCTGTCGCGGGTGGTCGAGGCCGTGGCGGAGCACGACGCGAGGGCCGGCCGCGAGAGCGGAAGCAGGCTGTGGGTCGGGTCGGCCGAGTACGACCCGGAGCGGCCCCAGGGCCTCCAGGAGCTGATCGCCGAGGCCGACCGGAGGATGCGGCGTGCCGGCGCGCAAGGGTGAACCTCGCCCCTCGAGCACGGACATGAGGGTTCGCGCGCCCGGGAGCATCGTTCCGATCCGCGACCAGGGACGATGCGAATGTTCCCCGAGGAACCAAGGACTCGGATGGCACAGGCAGCAGCGACGCTCGGGGGAACGCTCGGCGACCGGTCGCCGCTGGAGACCGGCGTGACCGTCGACCTCTCCGACGCTCGGGACCGGGACCTCGTCCGGCGCATCGGCCGCGGGGAGGGGGAGGCCTTCCGGGGACTGTTCGGACGGTACGCCCCGAGCGCCCTCGCGCTCGCGAAGCGGGTGGTCCGGCAGCCGTTCCTGGCCGAGGAGATTGTGCAGGAGGCGTTCTTGGCCGTGTGGAAGAACCCGGGTGGCTACGACGACCGACGCGGCTCGGTCCGATCGTGGCTGATGGGCATGGTGCACCATCGGGCCGTGGATGCCGTCCGGCGAGAGGAGTCGCAGCGGCGCCGGGCAGAGGAGGCGCAGGCGAACGAGCCGGTCGTCGCGCCCGACCCGGCGGAGCAGGTGGTCGAGGATCTCGGCCTCCCCGAGGAGCGCCGCGCCGTTCGGGCCGCGCTCGAGCAGCTGTCGGACGAGCAGCGCCAAGTGATCGAGCTCATGTACTACGAGGGCCTGTCGCAGTCGACGATCTCGGAGCGGCTCGGGCTCCCCCTCGGCACCGTCAAGTCCCGGACGCTGCTCGGCATGCGCCGCCTGCGGACCCAGCTGGCGAGGCTGGAGCGATGACGCGCGATCACGAACGCATCGAGGAGCTGATCGCGATCCGCGCGCTCGGCGGTCTCGATCCCGCCGACGAGGAACGGCTGTCCGCCGAGATGGCCTCGCACGGTCCCGACTGCGAGGAGTGCCGACGGCTCGAGACCGAGTACGCGGACGTGGCCGGCGGGCTCGGCTTCGCCCTCGACCCGGTCGCGGTCCGGCCCGCGTTCGCCGAGGAGACGTTCGAGCGGGCCCTCGGGCCGGGCGTGCGTCCGGCGGACGCCCGGGAGGAACGGGGGCGCCGGGGCGGCATGCTCCGTCCCCTGATCGGGATCGCCGCCGCGTTCGTCCTGTTCGCGGGCGGCTGGATCGTCGGCGTCACCCTGACCGAGGACGAGCCCGCGCTCACCGAGGCCACGACGATCTCGTTCCAGGGCGAGGCCGACGGGGGGA
>DATFEU010000326.1:0-3059 GCA_035250725.1 Actinomycetota bacterium | reverse complement strand
GTCGTCGAGGTCGCCGGGGACGACGAGCCCCCAGATGTGAAGGTCGCGTACTGCACGCGATGCGGTACGGCCCTCGGGACGGTGGCGTAGGGCTCAGGCCGAATCGTCGACCGGCTCGAGCGCCGGCACGAGCTCGACGGCACCTGCGCCGTAGCGCTCCTCGACGGCCGCCGCCGCCTCGGACCCGGCCACGATCACGCCGACCTCGACGAGGTTGTCGACGACGCTCCCAGACGACCACGTCACCTCGAGCCCGAGTTCCTCGCCGACCTGCCCGCTCAGCTCACGCTGGATCCGCTGTAACTCGCCCTGGGTTCGATCGTGGTGCGCGACGCAGAGCGCCCCGCCCCAGATCTCGCGCAGCTCGGTCTCGTGCCGCTCGAGGTCTTCCGTGAACGCGGCGATCGCGATGACGTTCTGGGGAGCGATCGACTCTTCCGGTTCCTCGATGTAGTCGATCCAGAAGCCCGCGGAGTCCGGCTCGTCCTCGGCCGCGTGCATCACGGCCTGCAGGTCCGCATCGGACACGCGCGACGCGTCGACAACTGCCCATCCCCCGGTCGGCTCCGGGCAGGGAGCGGTGAAGTCGGTCCGCTCGGAGGACGGTGGTCGGTACCTGCCGACCTCGAGCACCGTGAGGGTCTCCCCGTCATACGTTCCGACGACGTGGAACTCACCCCACGTCGTGCCGCGGAGCGACCCCTCCCCGTCAACGTCCGCCCAATCCCAGTCGGCGATCCGTAGGCCGCCGCATTGCGGCGGCAGCGAGTCGGCGATCCCACCGAGACAGAGCTCCGGACCGTGCTCAGGGCTCTCGAGCACCGTGCCGTCGGCTTCGTAGCGGGTCGGTTCGGACCCAGCGCTGGGGCCGCCCGGATCGGCGGGCGGGTCCGCGCATGCGGTCGTGATGAGCAGGAACGGCACGACGAGAACGAGGACCGCTCGGAACCTCATGTTTCCTCGACGGGCCGGGGCCACTCACGGTTCCCTAGGCGGGCGGCTCGACGCGGAGCTCGGTGCCTTGCCCGATCGGCACTCACAACGAACCATCCTCGTGCACCAACGACCTGGTTCGCGTTGATCACACCCTCGTCGGCAACGACCACGGTCATGACGACCTCGAGCGGAGCAGGTCGATGCGGGCGGCCCCTCGGCGCGATCTTCGAACCCCGCCCCGAACGGCAGGAATGCGCAACCCCGCGGGCACTCCGCACCCCCTATCCTTGCCTGGATGGCCGAGGTGGAGACCGCCCGGGCGCTCTTCAAGGACCTCGCCGACCGGGTCGACGAGCGCCTCTACGGCGTGCGCGAGCCCCTCCGCCTCGTGATGGTGGGCATCCTGACCGGCAACCACGTCCTGATCGACGACGTCCCGGGGGTCGGCAAGACAACGCTCGTGCGCATGCTCTCGACGCTGCTCGGGCTGCGGTTCCAGCGCGTGCAGTTCACCCCGGACCTGATGCCCTCCGACATCACGGGCACCTCGGTCCTGAACCTGAAGACGAGCGAGTTCGAGTTCCGGGCCGGTCCGTTGTTCACGCAGGTGCTCCTCGCCGACGAGATCAACCGCGCGACGCCGAAGACGCAGGCCGCGCTGCTCGAGGCGATGCAGGAGCGGCAGGTGACCGTGGACGGCGAGACGCACCCGCTCCCCGACCCGTTCTTCGTGCTCGCGACGCAGAACCCGATCGAGCTCGAGGGCACGTTCCCGCTTCCCGAGGCGCAGCTCGACCGCTTCCTGCTGCGGGTCCAACTCGGCTATCCGGACGAACGCGAGGAGCACCGGATCCTGCAGACGCGCCCGTCCGAGCGAACGCTGCCGAGCGAGGCGCTCCCCGAGCGTCCGCCCCTCGAGGAGCTGCGCGACTCGATCGCGGCGATCGGGCTCGAACAGCCCGTGCGCGCGTACGTGATCGCGCTCGCGCGTGCGACGCGGGAACACCCGGACCTCTCGGTCGGCGCGAGCCCGCGCGCCGTCGAACAGATGGGCGATGCGGCACGCGCGTTCGCGATGCTCGACGGCCGCGACTACGTGCTGCCCGACGACGTCAAATCGCTCGCCGAGCCGGTGTTCGGGCACCGGCTCGTCACGACGACCGACGCTCGGATCCGGGATCGCAACGCCGACGAGATCCTCCGCGAGGTCCTCCGGTCGGTCCCCGTGCCGACCGAGCTCGAACCGTAGGGGGCGGCCACGGACACCCCGGAGCGGCGGCAGATCGCCCTGTACGTCTCCGGGATCGTCGGGGTGTTCGCGATCGCGTGGGGCCATGCTGCGGTGCTGCTGTGGGCCTCGGCGATCGCCGCGCTCGCGGTGGCGTCGGCGCTGTGGGCGCGTTCGGCGCTCCGAGACGTCGACGTGGAGTTCTCGTTCGAGCCGCCCAGGGCGTTCGTCGGCGAGGAGGTCGCGCTCCGCGTTCGCATCGTGAACGGGAAGCGCCTGCCGTTACCGATCGTGCGGCTCCTGGTCCGGTTCCCGACGGGCCTGCTCCCCGAGACCGACCCGGACCCGACGGCCCTGAAGGGTCACCGGCGGCGGCTCTCGATCCCGGGCCGGAGCGAGGTCGAGGTCGTGCTGCCGGTCATCGTCTCGACACGCGGCGAGTACTGGCTCGAAGGCGTCGACGTGGTGGTCTCCGACCCGTTCGACCTCGCCCCGGTGAAGCTCGAGGTGCCGATCGAGCGCGCGCTGCTCGTGCTCCCCCAGCCCCGGTCGGGCATCCCGCTGCGGATCTCGCGCCGGTTGCCGTTCGGCTCGCCGGCGCCGGCCGTCCGGCTCTTCGAGGATCGCGAGCACTTCGCCGGCGTCCGCGACTACGAGCCCGGCGACCCGATGCACCACGTCCACTGGCGGCTCTCCGCGCACGCGGGGCGCCTGCAGACGAAGCGGTACGAGCCGACGAGGTCGGCGGAGGTGCTGTTCGCGCTCGACGTCTCGAACGGCGAGCCGTTCTGGCACGCCGTCGACCCCGACACCGCCGAGGAGACGATCGGGTGGACCTCGTACCTCGCCCGGCAGGCGATCCACGCCGGATGGAGGACCGGGCTCGTCGCGAACA
>DATFEU010000228.1:0-3743 GCA_035250725.1 Actinomycetota bacterium | reverse complement strand
GACGTGAGGACCGATCTCGATGCGGCCGTGTCCGCCGTGGGTGCCGAACTCGAGCCTGCGGTGGATGAGGTGCAGACGGCGTTCGGCGACCTGGAGTCGGCGATCGAGGGTATCTCGTCGGCGGAGGGCCTCGGTGCCGCGGCGACCGAGATCGGTAACGCGCTGGCGGAGCTGGGCACCGCGTTGACCGGCCTGACGTCCGAGATCAGCCAAACCTGCTAGATCGACGTCGCAGCAGCTCGCGAGTTCGACTCTTCCTTCGGGCACTCAACGGCAACGATCCGCTGTCGGCACGTTCCTAGACTCGTCTCGTGCGGTGAGCCGCGCCGGGGCTACTTGCGCTTACGCGCCGCAGCCTTGCCGCCCTTGCGGCCGGCGGCCTTCTTCTGTGCCGTGGTCCCGCCCTGACTTCGGTTGCCGCCGGAGCCCGACTTCTTGCCGCCGCGGCTGGAGGCACCGGGCGAGTTCGCGATCCTCGCGGCGCGCTCCTTCGACATGCCCTTGTCCTTCAGGGCCTCGTACTGCTTCTCGTTCTTCACGCTCGGTCGCTTGTCGGGCATCGGTCCTCCTCTCGGCAGGATCGTCCAGATCCTTCCCTCCGCAGAAAGGCGCCAAACCGTGGTTGCCGACGGAGCGGAAGGGGTATGGCGAAGCCATGACATCGAAGACGAGGGACTCGAAGACAGCGAACAAGGACTCCTCGGTGGTCACCGCGCTGGGCGAATCCGCCCTTGCGGGTCTGCCCGGGAAGGTCGGCGGCGCCGTCGCGAAACCGGTCTCCAAGCGCACCCGGTGGTCCGAGCAGCAGATCCGAACGGCGATCGGGCTCGCGCTGCTGGCCTGGGCCCTGTACCGGGTCCTGCGCCCGGCGGTCCGCGCGGTCCGTAGTCGCTGATCCGGATACATCGCAGCGCCGGGTATCGATCCTCGGCCCGATCGATCGGATAGGAGGTTCGTCATGGGGTTGTTCGGAACCGTGCTTGCGTTCGGAGCCGGCTACGCGACCGGCATGAAGCTGGGCGACAAGCCGATGGAAAGACTGCGTGAGACGACACAGCAGATGCGTGATCGCGCCGGGAACGCGCCGGTGGACGTGCGTCCGGTGACCGAGGTCATGTCCACCACCGTCGAGACCGTGCCGGGCGACACGAACCTCGTCGAAGCGACCCAGCGGATGGCTCGTGCGGACATCGGCGACGTCTTGGTCACCGACCCCAGCGGCGCGCTCCGCGGCATCGTCACCGACCGTGACATCGCGATCCGCGTCGTCGCGGAGGGTCAGGATCCCGGGAACATCCGGGTCGGTGACGTGATGTCACCAGCCATCAGCGTTGGATCGAACGCCACCGTCGAGGAGGCGATGGAGGCCATGCGCCAGAACGACATCCGGCGGGTCCCTGTGGTGGACGCCACCGGCAGCCCGATCGGCGTCATCTCGCTCGGAGACCTTTCAACATCACGCAAGGCCCGCGCCGTTCTCGCGGACATCAGCGCAGCGCCACCGAACAACTGAAGCTCGGAACCAGAGCCCTCCCAGACCGATCGTTCGCAGCGCGAGCCGGAGGGAGGGTCCCTGATGGCGGATGGCGGCCGGCCGAACCGAGCATCCGGACCACGTCATCGGTTCCTGACCTCGATGAGCGCGTCCTCGGTACGGGGGGTCTCGACATCACCTCCACATGTTCACCGTGGCCGGGCGGAACACGTGGAGCGTCGCCGCCCCGGCCCGGCGATCCCCCACGAGGAAACGCCGGCGCATCTACTCGCCGGCGGGCTGGAAGATCTCGACCGGGTTGCCGGAGGGATCGTCGAGCACGATCTGCTTGCCTCCAGGCCCGGTGACGATGTCGTTACGGAAGCTGTCCACCCCTTCGGCTCGCAAGCGCTCGACCTCGGCCTCGATGTCGTCGACCACGAACTCGATCCGGTTCCACCCGCCGGGCTCGGGCTTCCTCCCGTCCGGCATGGGCCGCGCTCCCGAGCTGGTTGGCCCGCTGATCAGCAAGCGGAGGTGTCCGCGGCAGACGTCGGCGAAGGCGGGCGCCGCCCGGGTCCCGACCGTGAAACCGAAGTGCTTCGTGTAGAAGTCCGCGGCGGCATCGACGTCATGCACCAGGTACCTCACGTTGACGGTGTCTTCCGGCATGTCACCTCACCTCCCGGCGGGCCTATGACGAGCGGGCTGGCTTCGTAGATGCGATCGAGCGATCCGATCGCGGCACGTTCTTCTGTACCCCCGCTGAGATGTGTCACACGACGTTCGGCTCTCTCGTCCCAAGGGTACGCAACGAGGTATGGCGTAAGGAGGAACGTGATGCGTGTGTTCGTAGCAGGAGCCACCGGAGCGATCGGATCGCCGCTGGTGGCTTCCCTGATCCGTCGCGGGCACGAGGTCATCGGCACGACGAGGTCCGTCGAACGCGCCCGCGCGCTGAAGGCCGGTGGGGCGACGGCGACGTTGATGGACGCGCTGGACCCCGTGGCCGTCAAGGACGCCGTGGCGGAGGCCGAGCCGGACGTGATCGTCCACGAGCTCACGGCGATCCCACCAGAGTTCAACCCGCGGCGCTTCGACCAGGCGTTCGCGCAGACGAACCGCCTACGAACGGAGGGCACGGACCATCTGATCGCGGCAGCCGAGGCCGTCGCCGTGCGTCGCTTCGTGACGCAGAGCTTCGCGGCGTGGCCGTACGCGCGCCGCGGATCGTGGGTCAAGACGGAGGACGATCCGCTCGACGACGACCCGCCGGCCCAGGTCCGGCGCACGGTCGACGCGATCAGGTACCTCGAGCGCGCGACGCTCGATGGTCCGTTCGACGGCCTCGCGCTCCGGTACGGCGGATTCTACGGACCCGGCTCGGGGTTGGAACGCACGGGGCCGATCGCCGACTCGGTGCGTCGTCGCCGGTTCCCGATCGTCGGCTCGGGCGAGGGAGTGTGGTCGTTCATCCACCTGATCGACGCGGCGGACGCGACCGCGCTCGCGGTGGAGCGAGGCGCCCCCGGCGTCTACAACGTCACGGACGACGAGCCGGCGCCGGTGCGGGACTGGCTCCCCGCGTTCGCCGACGCGATCGGCGCCCCGCCCCCGCGTCACGCCCCCGCGTGGCTCGGTCGCCTGTTCGCCGGCGAGCTCGGCGTGACGATGATGACCGAGCTGCGTGGGGCCTCGAACGAGAAGGCGAAGCGCGAGCTGGGATGGGAGCTCAGGTATCCCTCGTGGCGTCAAGGGTTCCGCGACGGCCTCGACTGAGCGACCTCGGGCCGCCAGGGCAGGCTCACCCTTCGCAGCACGGCGAGGTTCAGCCCTCGGAAGGTCGCCAGATCCTCCCCCGCACCTACCGGTCGTCCGGCCGCTCCCAGAACAGCGCCATGGCGCCCACGAAGTCCTCCGTGCGGGCGAACAGCGGAAAGGCCGCAACCTCGATCCGCCGGTCCACCCCGTCGGCCCCCAGGATCGTGAGGATCCCGTGGGCTGACTCGCGCTTCACCATCGTGACACCCAAGGGCAGAGATTCGAGTGGGACGGTGTGGCCCTCGGCGTCGCGGGGCCGGTACCTCGTCGACCACTCCTCGGCCGGCATCCCGGCCCCCTCGATGAATCGTTGCCCGAGCAGGCGCTCGGCCGCCTCATTGAAGTAGATGACGGTGCCATCCGCGTCGACCAGGAACACGGCCGTCGCGAGTTGCGCTGCGAAGCTCCTCGCCAAGATCAGGACGAGGTTGCGCTGCCGGCCTACCCG
>DATFEU010000214.1:0-2055 GCA_035250725.1 Actinomycetota bacterium | reverse complement strand
ACGTCGGCGACCTCGAGCGCCGACGTGCGTTCCTCGCGACGACGACGGGCGCTCTCGCTCCTGAACTCGTCGACGAGCCTCCGCGAGGCGACGGTCACGAGCCACGCCCGAGGATCGTCGGGAACGCCGTACTGTGCCCATCGCTGCGACGCGGCGAGCAGCGCCTCCTGCACCGCATCCTCGCACGCGTCGAACCGACCGTACCGCCGCACGAGCGCGCCCAGCACCTGCGGGGTCAGGTCGCGGAGGAGATCCTCGGTGCGCGAGTCGAGCGTCACGCTCGGCGGCCGAGTTCCTCGATCAGGTCGGCCGCCACGGTCCTGCCGTCGCGCCGTCGGATCTCCTCGCCCTCCTTGCCCAACCGTTCGCGGAGCCCGTCGTCGCGGACGAGCCGCTCGACCGCACCCACGAGCTCCTCGTCCTCGAACGCGTACGTGTCGAGCCGGACGCCGTACCCGAGCTCGTCGACCCGCTGCGCGTTGTCGTACTGGTCCCAGAACAGCGGCAGCACGATCATCGGCTTGCCGAAGTGGAACGCCTCGGTGGTCGTGTTGTTGCCGCCGTGTGTGATCACGAGGTCGACGAGCGGCACGATCGAGGTCTGTGGCACGCGGGACTCGCCCCACATGTTGTCGGGGAGATCGAACTCGTCGGCGCGCGGACCCTTCGAGACGAGGTAGCGGTGGGGCGTCCGGCCGAGCACGTCGACGAGACGCCGCATGAGCTCCACGTCCGCCGACCCGAGCGAGCCGAGCGACAGGTACACGAGGGCGCCGCCACCGCCGCGGAGGGGCTCGGGCACCTCGAAGGGGTCCTCGGTCTCCCGCACGCTCGAGTCGAGGCGATGCCACGAGGGGCCGAGCGCTCTCGAACGCTCGTAGTCGGCGATCTCCGGATACAGGGACAGGTTCAGGTGTTCGGACTCGTGGATGAACTCGAGATCGGGGAGCGGCGGTGCGCCCTGCTCGACCACCCACTCGTTGAACTCGCCCCAGAGCCCGCGGTGCGTGCGCTCGTACTCCTCCCGGTACTCGCTCCAGCCGTTTCGGTCGCTGGCCGCGTACCCGCTGAAGGTCGGCGGCAGTGCCGGGTCCTTCATCTCGAGCGGGTTGCAGCTCATGATCCGCACGAACGGCGCCCCGTGGGTGAGAAGCGCGGGGAAGCCGCTCACGTTGTCCTCGACGATCACGTCCGGGTTCGCGCGGTCGAGGATCTCCTTCAGCTGCGGCTCGCAGAACCTCGCGCCCTCGATCAGCGAGCGGAAGACCGGCTCGATGAACGACTCGAGCTGCTCGATCGTCGGCTTGCGGAACTCGGGGGCGGTCTCGGTTATGAAGTCCGTCCAGAACTGCCCGGCGTCCTGTTCGCCTTCGGCCGGCGGGGCGAGGTCGACGAGGTCCTCCTCGAACCCGAGCGGCTCGAGCCTGCCCTTCCACGACGCCTCGGCCGCGAACACGACGCGGTGTCCGCGCCGCTCGAGCACCTTGCCGATCCCGACGCAGTTGTTCGTGGGTCCGTAGGCGCTCTCGGGCATGAAGACGATCGTCAGGCGTTCCTCGGCCATCGCATCCCCGGTCGAAAGGTGCCGGCGATGATACGCGTCCGCTGGCCGGGCCAGTTCGCGACGCGTGGTACGGGTGGCCCACCCGCCTCGGGGGGTCCGCGGCGCGTGGTGAGGACGATCTCCGTCAGCCTGGTGGGGACCGGTCGAGAGGTCCGGTCCCCACCAGTGCAGGAACAGGGTCGTACGTGATGCGCCCGCAGGTCACCGGGCGGAACGTGCTCCCCATCCTCGCGGGAGCTCGGACCGCCGATCGTTAGGCGGCGTCGGCCGCGCGCTCGAGCTCGGCGACGTCGAGCTTCTGCATCTGGAGCATCGCCTGCATCGCCCGCTGCGCGCGGCCCGAGTCCGGCTCGCCGAGCAGCTCCATCAGGCGGTTCGGGATGATCTGCCAGGACAATCCGAACCGGTCCTTCAGCCAGCCGCACTGGCTCTCCTCGCCACCATCGGCAGTGAGGGCGTTCCAGAAGTAGTCGACCTCTTCCTGCGACTCG
>DATFEU010000182.1:0-2491 GCA_035250725.1 Actinomycetota bacterium | reverse complement strand
GAGGTCGTGCCCGGGATCGAGCTCTCGGCGGAGCACGACGCCATGAGCGTCCACGTCCTCTGCTACTGGATGGATCCGGCGAACGCGGACCTGCAGGCCGAGCTCGCGCGGCTCCGCGAGGAGCGGTTCCGACGCGGCGAGCTCATGGTCGAGAAGCTCCGGGCGCTCGGCGTCCCGATCGAGTTCGAGCACGTCCGGCGGATCGCGAACGGCGCGACGATCGTCCGGCCGCACCTCGCGCAGGCGATGGTCGAGATCGGGGCGGTCGCGAGCGAGACCGAGGCGTTCGACGTCTACCTCGGCGACGGCCGGCCCGGCCACGTGCCGAAGCACGCGCTCGACCCCGTCGACGCGGTCGCCCTGATCCTCGGGGCCGGCGGCGTCTGCGTGCTCGCGCACCCCGGCATGTGGGGCGACCAGACCTCGGTCCCGGTCGAGCTGATCGAGCGCATGGCGGCCGGAGGGATGCGCGGGCTCGAGGTGGACCATCCCGACCACCTGCCCGAACAGGTCGAGCGGTACCGAGCGCTCGCCGGCGACCTCGGGCTCGTGGCGACCGGCGGCTCGGACTGCCACGGCACGCGGTACGAGCCGGTGCGGCTCGGCTCGTCGCTCTGCAGACCCGAGGCGTTCGCCGAGCTCCGCACCGCGGCCGTTCGCTGAAGCATCGCTCTACCTCGGCCGCGTAGCATCGAGGTGATGGCGCGCAAGCGGATCCTCGTGGTCGGCGCCGGGTTCGGCGGCCTGTACGCGGCGATGCACCTCCGGCGCGCCGTCGACCTCGGCTATCGCGTGACCGTCGTCAACCCCGAGAACTTCATGCAGTACCAGCCGTTCCTGCCGGAGGTGGCATCGGGGACGATCGACCCGCGCGCCGTCGTCGTACCGCTCCGACGCGTCCTTCGCCGATGCGAGGTCGTGATCGGCGAGGTCGAGCGCGTCGACCACGACGCTCGGTCGGCCCGCGTGCGGCTCGCCGACGGCAGCACTGCGCAGCTCGCGTACGACATCGTGGTGCTCGCGCCCGGCTCGTGGGCCCGGGTGCTCCCGATCCCCGGGCTCGCCGAGCACGGCGTCGGCTTCAAGACCGTCCAGGAGGCGATCTGGCTCCGCAACCGCGTCCTGTCGCGGCTCGACGTCGCGGCCGAGACCGACGATCCGGCCCGTCGGCGGGCGGCGCTCACGTTCGTGT
This sequence comes from Actinomycetota bacterium, assembly GCA_035250725.1. Taxonomy (GTDB): domain Bacteria; phylum Actinomycetota; class UBA4738; order UBA4738; family HRBIN12; genus DASSJM01. Next base: position 1,299 of record DATFEU010000182.1, on the reverse strand, counting down.
TCGTCGGGGGCGGGTACGCGGGCGTCGAGGCGCTCGGCGAGCTCGAGGACCTCGCGCGCGACGCGCTCCGGAGTTACCCGGACGTCCGCGAGTCGGAGATGCGGTGGGTGCTGGTCGAGGCGGCCGGTGCGATCCTGCCGGAGCTCGGGAAGGAACTCGCGTCCTACGCGACCGAGGTCCTTCGGGAGCGGGGCATCGAGGTCCTGCTGAGCACGCGGCTCGCGTCCGCCGAGGGAGGCCGGATCGAGCTCTCCGACGGGCAGGCGTTCGACGCCGACACGCTGGTGTGGACCGCCGGCGTCAAGCCGTCGCCGCTGGGCGGGGCGTCGGGTTTCCCCGTCGACGGAGCCGGTCGCATCCGCACCGACGCGTACCTTCGCGTCGAGGGCGTGGAGGATGCGTGGGCCGTCGGCGACGCGGCCGCCGTGCCCGACGCCCGGACCGGCGGCCAGATGCCGCCGACCGCGCAGCACGGGATGCGGCAGGGCAAGGCGCTCGCCCGCAACCTCGTGGCGACGCTCGAGGGGCGGCGGCCCGAGCCGTTCGACTACCGGGGGATCGGGTCGGTGTGTTCGCTCGGCAGGTACAAGGGCGTCGCGATGATCTTCGGCGTTCGGCTCCGGGGGTTCGCCGCGTGGTTCGCGCACCGCACCTACCACCTGTACGCGATGCCGACGCTCACGCGGAAGGCCAAGATCGCGACGGACTGGACGGTCGCGCTGCTGTTCCCGCGCGATCTCGCGCAGCTCGGCTCGCTGCAGAACCCGCGGGAGCCGTTCGAGCGGGCGGCGGGATCGGCCGGGCCTACTGAGCCCGGTTGACCTCGGCCGCGGCCGAGAGCGCGGTGTGGCTCCGCTCGAGGTCCGGGAGCTCGTGGCCCGACGTGAGCTCGTGGACGGCCCAGTTCGTCAGGTCCCGGATCGAGATGATCCCAACGAGCTCGCCGCCCTGGACGACGGGCAGGTGCCGGATCTTGAGCCGCGCCATGTGACCCGCGGCCTCGGCGATGTCGGTCTTCGGGTCGACGGTGTCGAGGTCGGTCGTCATCCGCTCCGCGACCTTCGTGCTCTTCGGGTCGCCGCCCTCCGCGACGAGGTTCACGAGGTCGCGCTCCGTCACGATCCCGGCGAGCGTGCCACCCTCGAGGACCACGACCGAGGAGATGCCGTGTTCCCGGAGCACGGTGGCCACCCGTTCGAACGAATCATCGGGCGCAGCGGTCTTCACGTCGGCGTGCATGATGTCCCTGACCTGCATCGTCGGTACCTCCGTCGAGGGAAGGGGACACCCAGTCTATCC
>DATFEU010000152.1:0-5251 GCA_035250725.1 Actinomycetota bacterium | reverse complement strand
ATGTCCTCCGCCTCCGAGCGGTTCCCGGTGATCACGAACAGCGCCTTGAACAGGCGGACCCGCTCGGCGTCGAAGAACTCCTCGAAGGAGATCGCGGCCTCGGCCCGCACCCGTGCACGGCCGGGGCCGAGCCGCTCCGCTGGGCTCCCTACCACCCCCATCGGCTCGTTCCTACCGCCTGCATCTCGAGAAGGTCAACGAGCGGCGGAGGAGGAACGTGTAGATGCGGTCCGACCGCCATTTCGGGCCCCGGTCAAGGGTCAACTCCGCGAACTGGCCGATTCGGTCTTCCGTATCGGCCCGTCCTCCGCGGTCCCGGCTACCTCGAGTAGCCGCGCTCGCGGATCGGCTACCGGGCGACTGCCTCCACGTACTCCCGGCTGTGCCGCCCCCAGAGCCGGATCGACTCCTCGGTGAGCCGGAAGTTGGTGGCCCGGAAGTTGGTGTGCCGACCCGTGTACATCACCGCGAAGTCCCTCGGGTACGTCGTGTACACCCACTCGGCGAAGGGCTCCCACATCTGAGGCGAGAACTCCTCGATCTCCCATTCCTGCACGGCCCGGACGACCTGTCCGTCGCGAACGGTGATGAACCAGTAGCTGCCGTGGAAGGGCCCGAGCCCGATCTCATCGGACCTGATGGCATGGAAATCGTAGGGGCACAAGACCCAGGTGCCGGAGGCGCCGGTGCTCGTCACCTCGCAGGGGTCGAGCATCTGCCTCAAGCCTTGGGCTTGGAAGAAGGAGATGAGCAACGGCAACTGCTCGGCGCGGAGGCCCTCGGGGATCTCGGCGCCCGGGGCCAGATAGCCAACCGCGAGTTCCACATCGAAAGCCCCGAAGGCCTCGACGAAGCCCGTGGCGATCGCCTCCGCGTTCGGCTCCTCAGGGTAGGGGTCCGGGGTCGCCGGCCGGTCTTTCGCCGGAGCCTCGTTGCCACCATCGCAGGCCGCGAGCACGAGCAGCGCCGCCGCGACGATGAACATGACCCCTCGGCCTGTACGCCTCCTCGTGGAACTCATCTCGTCACCTCCACGCGGTCACAGCTTGGTGGTGCCTCAGACCTTGACGAGCAGCGTGTGATCGTCGAACCAGACCGCCGCCCAGCCTTCGGCGACCGTCGAGACGTTTCCCGTCGCTACGTCGGCGACGAGGATGTCGTTCCCCCTCCAGCACACGATCCGGCTGCCGTCGGGTGACCAGGTTCCCGGGGGACTGGAGGAACAGCCTGTGGCGAGCTGCCGGAGTCCGCTGCCGTCGGTATTGCCCACCGTTCGCGGCCCGGGTCCGATGATCCCGCGGTCGAGGAACGTCACGAGCGAACCGTCGGGGGACATCGAACCGTTCCGTGCATGTTCGATGTCTCCGTGGCCGAGCCCGAACAGGACCGTGCTCTTGCCTCCGTCGAGCGGCGTGGTCTTCACCACCGGGATGCCGCCTTCGAGGAACGTGTAGAGGAGCGACGAGCCGTCCGGCGTGAACTGCGGATCGCCGAATGGAGTCTCAGGGTGGATCCGGCCGACATCCAGGGCCGTCGAGTCACCAGTGGCCACGTCGAGGACGAACAGGTGCCCGTTCCCACCCGGTCGGTTGTCGCTTCCCTCGTAGGCGATCCTCGTGCCGTCCGGCGACCAGGCGGGCGATGTGGCACCCGACGAGCCGTGCGTCACCTGCCGAACGCCGGTGCCGTCGATGCCGGCGATGAAGATCTGCGGCATCCCATCGTCGCCGAGCCCCGTGTAGGCGAGCTGCGATCCATCGGGTGAGACCGCGTAGTGACCGCTCAGGACCGAACCGCCGAGCGAACCGACGATCGTTCCGGGGAGCGGTGTCATCTCGCCGGTGTTCAGGTCGATCACGTAGTCGACGTCGGGCACCGCCGACATCGAGGGCCCCGTATCCCCAGATGCGGGGCGTCCGCTCGAGCGGAGCAGGCTCGCGCCCCCCAGGGCGACCGCAAGCGCCACCGCGAGCCCGACCACGCCGGCGGCAACCTGCCGGTTCCGCCGCCTGCGGTCGCGCCGCAGCTCGAGCCGATCGAACGCGTTCGCCGGGAAGGCGAACCGGTCGCCGACGCGCTCGAGCAGATCTCGAGTGTCGTTCATGTTCGCTCTCCTACCTGACGACGGATGTTCTGCCTCGCGCGCGACGCCAGCCCACGGACCGTTCCCGCGGACACGCCGAGCGCCCGTCCGGCCTCCTCGCTCGAGTAATCCAAGACGTCGGTAAGGACGAGTGCGGCCCGCTGTCGCGGCGAGAGCTCGGCGAGGGCGGCCACGACGTCCTGCTGCTCGTCGATCGCGGCGAACGGGACCGGGTCCGGCGCGAGCGAGAGCGCTCGGCGCAGCGCGAGGGTCGCTCGACGGCGGCGCTTGCGGAACACGTTCATCGCCGTCCGATAGAGGTAGCCGGTGGGGTCCTCGAGCGATCCGACACGATCCCATCGCTCCCACAGGGCCAGGAACGCGTCCTGCATGATCTCCTCGGCCTCGGCGGCGTTCCCGGTGATCGTGCACAGTCGCCGGAAGAGCGTTCGAGCTTCGGCTTCGAAGAAGGCCTCGAAGCTGAGCGGCTCAGTCACGGCCTCCTCCTCCCGAGGGGATTCAGCCACGAGCCTGAGCGGTTCGTCCATCCTTGAGATGGATCCGCGAGACCGAACAAACGTTGCTCAGAGAACGTGACGAGCCGCGATCGGCTCGTTCGTCTCGCGCACGCGCGACGACGATCTCGTCCTGTTCATCTCGGACCACGGGTTCCAGTCGGTCACGCGAACGATCCACATGGACCACCTGCTGAAGAAGCTCGGCTTCCTCGAGTTCAGCGCGTCGAACGTGGTCTTCGGGCCGATGCAGTGGGGGCCGGTGCGCAAGCTCGCGCGCAAGGCCTACGACAAACTCGGCCTGCACGGGAAGGTCTCGCTGCCGCAGTCGGTGAACTGGTCGAAGACCAAGGCGTTCACGACGATCCGCTCGACGGGCGAGGGTGTCTCGGTGAGGCCGGGCGCGAGCCGGACGGCATCGTCGACCCGGCCGATTTCGAGAAGGTGCGCGACGAGGTGATGGAGCGGCTGTCCTCGTTCGTCGACCCGAAGACCGGACGCACGCCCGTGAAGGCGATCTACCGGCGCGAGGAGGTCTTCAAGGGCAAGCACGCCGACACGGCGCCCGACATCCTGATGGAGCCCGAGGTCGGCTACTCGCTCACGCACGCGAAGTCGGCGCTCGAGGACGCCGACTGGATCTCGGGCGACCACCGTCCCGAAGGCGTGATCGTGGCGGCCGGGCCCGGCGTGAAGGCGTTCGAGCAGCCGCCGATGCTGATCGACATGGCGCCGACGATCCTCGCAGCGCTCGGCGCGCCGGCCTCGATCGAGCACACGGGCCGGGTGCTGCACGAGGTCGTGGGTACGGACGCCCAGGTGGGCAAGCGTGCCGACGAACCCGCGGCGGCGAAACCAGCCGTGCAGATCCCCGGCATGCCGAGCGGCTCAGAGGACTCGAACGTCACCGACACCGAAGCCGACGAGATGGAGGAGCACCTCCGCGGCCTGGGTTACCTCGAGTAGAACATCTCCCGCGGCGGCGCGATACGGATCTCGACATTCGGCCCTGCTGGGAAGTCGGACCCTCTCCCGTGTCACGGGCCAGTGCTACGCTCGCCTTCGAGATGGAGGCCGCAGTCTGGACCGCGATCGCGATCGTCGCCGGGATGTCGTTCGGGACGCTCGTCTACCTCGGTTCGAGGATCGATTCGCTGGCGAGTCGGCTCGACGCCAGGATCGACTCCGGTTTCGCCAGGGTCGACACCCGCTTCGACGCGATGGAGGCGCGGTTCGACGCATTAGCCTCCCGGCTTGACGCTCACCTCGAGCAGCAAGCCAGCAGCTGAGACCCAAGTGCTTCCCGTTCGTGGGGATTTGCTGCCTGTCCTCGCCTACCCGCGCGTCACGATTGAGCGTCATCGTCGACGGCCCAGCAGTCTGGCCGATCGCCGCCGCCCCCGTCCGTGTCGAAGTCGAGGTCGGATCAGGTGATCGGCGGCGGGACCATCGAGGCCGAGCTGCGTGTCGACCGGGGCCGCGTCCTCAAGTGCTGGTGGCTTGCACCAGGCTGCCGGCGGTCGTCTCGACGTCGTGCTCCTCGGAGTTCGCCAGCACGACGACGACGAGGCCGGGATCCTGGAAGCAGAACGCCGCGGTCCTGTACCCCTCAGGGCGGGCGTGTTCGAGCGGCGCTCATGACCACTGAGGTACAGCGCGTCACGACGGGCAGAGCGTCGCGAACGGTACGCGCGCACACCCGAGCCCGCCGCCGACGAACACCATGAGCACGTCGATCCTCGGATAGCATCCCCCATGGCCACCAGGGAGTTCGGCTTCCGAACCCAACCCTCCGTGACGTGCGCGGCGCCGCCCGGGGCCGTCTACGACGTGATCGCCGACCTTCACAACCACCTCGTGTGGTCGGGCGAACGCGCTGACAGCGACGGGTTCAAGATGCTGACGCTGGACGCCCCCGACGGCCCCGCGCCGGTCGGCACGACGTTCATGTCGACGGGGAGCGCCGGCAAGAGCACGTTCCACGACCGGTCGGTCGTCACCGAGGCAACCCCGCCGAGCCGATTCGTCATCGAGACCGACGCGCGGCTGGAGCGGAAGCGGGCAGAGACTTGGGAGGCGCACTTCTCGCATCGCTACGACATCCGGCCGAAGGGTGAGGGCTCGCGCATCGTCTACACGGAGACGATCGAGCGGGTGAACTACCTCCCGTACTGGCTGAAGCCGGTGATCCGGACGCTCTTCCGGCCGCTCGTGAACAGCGCCGATCGCAAGCAGTTGCGGAACCTTGCCCGGCTCGCCGAAGAGCGTTCGGCCGGGTCGCCGGCTGATCCGAACGGGTGACCCCGGGCCTCCCCGGGGCCCACCCATCCGGAAGGTCCTACATGACCTCGAAGGCCTCGTACAGCGTGACCGACGCGCCGCCCTGCAGGACGGGCGACCCCTTCGCGATCTTCGTGGCCTCGTCGATCGAATCGGCCTTCACGATCGAGTAGCCGCTGTGGAGCGGCTTCGCGTCCCCGACCGTGCCGTCCGCCGCGACGGTCTTGGCCGTCGGGGTGAACGGGTTGCCGCCGTCCTTGAGGGCGCCGCCGATCTCGGCGAACCACGCGTCCCAGGCCTTCATGACCTGTGCCTGCTCCTCCTCGGTCTCCGGCATGCTCCCGCCGCTGTACAGCAGCACGAAGTCGGCCAT
>DATFEU010000151.1:0-7659 GCA_035250725.1 Actinomycetota bacterium | reverse complement strand
GGCCGCGCCGATGCCGAGCCCCAGCACCAACCCCACCACGATCCATGTGAACGCCGTCATCAGCTCTCCCTTCGGCCGCGCCGAGCGTACGGAGAGGGTCTGACACGGCCGGTACGATGGCCGGGTGGCGCCCCCCGAGATCCCGCTCCTGCGGCTGTCGGGCACGCACCGCGAGGTGGGCGAACAGCTCGGCCTCGTGCGCGGCGAGTCGCTGCGCCGCGCGGTGACCTTCGAGGGCGAGCCGATCCCCGAGGGACGGTCCCGAACGGAGCAGCTCGCGCTCGCCGATCGCTACCGCGAAGTCACCGGCGCCGCGTACCCCTGGTACCTCGACGAGATCGAGGGCGCCGCCGAGGCGGCCGAGGTGGACCCGCTCGCGCTGTTCGCGACCGTGATCGAGGAGATCTGGTACGTGCCGTACGCCCGGCGGCTGCAGGGACGTTGCACGGACCTCGTCGCGGGCCCGCCGGCGACCAAGGGCGGGCACGTGATCGCCGCGCACAACAACGACGTGTCGCGCTCGTACCAGGAGGGACTCGTCGGCATCGAGTGGACCGTCCCCGACGAGCCGCGCGTCTTCTCGATCTCGAACGATCTGTGGCTGTCCTGCGGCTGGAACGACGCCGGCATCACGATGGCGGGCAACGAGCTCGCCCCGCTCGACGAACGGATCGGCATCCCGCGGATGATCCAGTACCGCTCGATGCTGCGGCAGCCGACGATGGGCCGGGCCGTCGGCGAGGCGCTCCGCTACGACCGCGCCTCCTCCTACAACCAGGTGCTCGTGTCCTCCGACGAGGTCGTGAACGTCGAGGGATCGGCCACCGACGCCGAGCTCACCTCGCTCGACGAGCGCGGGCACCTCGTGCACACGAACCACTACGTGTGCCGGCGGATGCGCCGCTTCGAGGGCGACCCCGAGTACGTGCCGCATTCGAGCCGCCGGTACACCCGCGCCGCGGAGCTCCTCGCCTCCGCGGAGCCGGGCTCGATCACGGCGGAGACGATGCGCGGGTTCCTTGCCGACCACGAGGGCGCCCCGGACAGCCTCTGCCGACACCCCGAGCTCCACGGGGACGACACCTCGCACACCGCAACCTGTTTCTGGTGGATCGCCGACATGACCGAGATGCGGGTCGAGTACGGACGGGGGAACCCGTGCGACTCGATCGGCCAGACCTACGGGTTCCCGAAGGCGGCGGAGGAGCCGGCCGCTTAGCCTCGGCTCGTACCATCGATCGCCGCCGTCACGACGTACCGGTTTCGCCGAGGAACGCGCGTGCGCGGCCCGCCTCGACGACGTTCTCCTTCCGCTCGTACAGCGCGAGTGCCTCGCGTGCAGCGGCCGTGGCCTCGCCCACCTCGCCGGCCGCCCGAAGCACATCGGCGAGGTCGAGCAGCGCCTCGCCGTGGTCGATGACGGCATCAGTCCCCTCGAAGAGCGCCTCGGCCTGTCGTGCGAGACGCACGGCCTCCTCGTGCTCGCCCCGAGCCGAGAGCGCCTTGGCCCGCACGCGGCGCCACACATTCTGACCGGTGACGTCGTCCTCGGCCATCGGTTCCCGCTCCGTCTGCTTCGCGAGCGCCTCGGCCTCCTCGAACCGCCCCTGCGCGCAGACGGCCAGCGCGAGCAGGTCCCGCGTGATGCCGAGGAGCGCGCGCGAATCCGCCGCGAGGAGCCGTCCGTACTCCGCGCGGGTGAGCTCCTCCACACGGCGGAAGTCGCGGGCGAGCATCTCGACGTACCAGCCCTGCTGCACCGCGAACGCGCTCTCCGTCAGCCGGCCGAGCTCGTCGGTGATGCCCCTCCCCTCCGCGTACAACCTCCGCGCCTCATCGATGTCGCCGCGCATCGCCACCAGCGCGGCGCGGTGCCAGCACAGGACGCCGGAGAGCGACCGGTTGCCGCGGGCCTGCCGGGCGACCTCGTCGCATCGCGCCAGGGCCTCGGTCACCGGAACGGGTCCCCACACGACGTTCGCGATCTCGCCGAGGAGCTCGAGCTCCAAACCACGGTCGCCGGCGGCCCTGGCATGGACCAGCCCCCGCTCCGCGGCGCGGGAGGCCTCCTCGAAGCGGTTCAGGTAGACGTGATGCCACGCGAGCAGGTCCCAGGCGCGGGCGAGGCCCGCCTGGTCGCGCGTCCGTTCGAAGACCTCCATCGCGCGCTCGGCCGTCGGCGCCCACTCGACGACGGCGGGCTGGTCGCGCCACGCCCGGAACTCGATCAGCGCGAGCTCGGCGTGCATCCGGAGCGCCTCGTCCCCGATGGCGGATGCCGCCTCGTTCATCGCTCCGATCACCTCGATCGCGCGCACCTCCTCGCCGGTCCAGGCAAGGCTCCGGCCGAGATCGATCCCGATCCTGACCCGCTGCGCGCTCCCACCGGGCGCCAGGTCCAGGGCACGGGACAGGAGGTTGACGGCGGCGGCCGTGTCCCCGCGCTCGTAGCTCCTGCGGCCGGCCGCGGCCAGATGCGTCGCGGCGCGCGCCGCGATCCGGCCGCCCGGATCGTCGCCGAGCTCGGCCCGAAGCCGACAGGTCCGCTCCAGGTGGTAGCCGAGGATCTCCTCCTGCTCGGCGATCCGCTCGCCCGCCACACGCTCGAGCCAGTTCGCGAACCCCTCGTGCAGATCCGCTCGCTCGTGCTTGGGGATGGCGTCGTAGGTCGCATCGCGGATCAGGAGGTGACGGAAGCGATACGCGTCCTCACCCGGCAGCGATGAACGCTCCGGCCCGACGAGCTCCTTGCGCACGAGCGAACGGAGATGGACATCGGCTTCCGAGCGGGCGGCCTCGGGAAGGAGCTCGAGCAGGGCGCCGCGATGGAACTCCTTGCCACACACGGCCGCCCGCTCGAGCAGCGTTCGCTCCGCGTCTGACAGGCGGTCCAGGCGCGCCGACAATAGGACCGATATCGTCGGCGGCACCGACACGTCCTCGAGGGAGCCGGTCGGCGTCCACCGATCCCCTTCACGGGCGAGCAGCCCGTCGTCGATCAGCATCAGGAGCATCTCCTCGACGAACAACGGGTTGCCCTCGCTGACCGTCGTGATCCGGTCCCGGACCTCCGTGGGCAACCCGCTCGAGCCCAGCAGGTGGTCGATCAGCTCCGCGCACTCGTCGAGGGACAGCGGCGCGAGCGAGATCGTCGTTGCGTTCGTCTTGCCGCCGGCCCACGCCGGACGCTCGTCGAGCAGATCCGACCGGGCCATGCACAGCAGCAGGATCGAGGCGTCGCGGGACCAGTCGGCGATGTGCTCGACCAGATCGAGGAACGTCGGCTCGCCCCAATGGATGTCGTCGAAGACCACGACCGCGGGACGCCGTCGCCCACGAGCCTCGAGGAACCGGCGGATCGCCCAGAACGTCTCCTCGGCCGCGCCCCCCTGCCCCGCGCCGAGGAGCTTCGACAGGTTCGCGGTGATCTCCTCGGCGTGCTCCTCATCCGCGACGGCCGCGTGGATCTTCTCGTGCACGGCCGATTCGTCGTCGAAGTCGGCGAGGCCGAGGGTCTCCTTCATCGCCTCGGTCACCGGGAAATAGGTGATCCCGTCGCCGTACGGGAGGCAGCGACCCTGCATCACGTCCGCACGCGCCAGCGGCGCCAGGAACTCCTCGACGAGCCGGGACTTGCCCGCCCCGGCGGCGCCGAGCACGGTGAACAGCTGGCAGGCGCGATCGGAGACCGCGCGCTCGAACGCCTGCTGCAGCAGTGCGCGCTCACGGTCGCGTCCGACCATCGGTGCGTCCAGGCGTCGGGTCCGCACCGGCGAGAGCGAGGCGACCTGGAGTAGGCGGTACGCCTGGACCGGTCCCGCCTTGCCTCGCAGCGCGAGCGGCTCGATCGGCTCGGCGACGACGGCGTCTCGCACGAGCCGGTACGTCGGCTCGCCGATCAGGATCTCACCGGGCTCGGCCGCGGACTGGAGCCGCGCGGCCGTGTTCATCGTGTCGCCCACAGGCGGCTGCTCCTCGCCCCCGACGAGGACCTCACCGGTGGTCAGTCCGATCCGACCGACGAGCTCGACGGCGGCGGAGTCGGCGAACGCCGTCAGGCGCTCGCGCATCTCGGTCGCGGCGCGAACGGCGCGCAGCGCATCGTCCTCGTGTACCTGAGGCATCCCGAAGACCGCGACCACCGCGTCGCCGATGAACTTCTCGACGGCGCCGCCGTGTCGTTCGATCGCCGCCCGCATCTCCTCGAAGTAGCGGCCGAGCAGCGGCCGGAGCACCTCGGGGTCGTGGCGTTCCGCGAGGGTCGTCGAACCCACGAGATCGCAGAACACGACGGTGACGGTCTTGCGCTGCTCCCGCGCCAGGGTCGCGGGTTCGAGCGGCGACGCGCACGCCATGCAGAACGCGGCGTCGTCGGGATTCTCTCGCCCGCAGGCCGAGCAGACGCGCACGAGCCGGAGCCTACGCTCGCCCACGTTCACCGGCCAGCGTGGGTCGGCCGGTCGCCGCTTCGGTAGGCTTGCCGCCGGCCCGCCTGGTCCGCTCACTCGGGGAAGGGAACCGGTGCTCGACGTCGCGAAGCAAGCCGTTCAGGCCGCCATGGCGGCCGGCGCCGACTACGCCGACGGCCGGGTCGTCGCCGAGGACACCGAGTCCCTTACCGTCCGCAACCAGGAGATGGAGGGCATCGATCGGGCCACGTCCGAGGGCCTCGGCATCCGCGTCCTGCTGAACGGCTACTGGGGGTTCGCCGCGACGGCCCGCCGCGAGCACGAGGAGATCGACCGCGCCGCGCGCCTCGCCGTCGAGATCGCGAAGGCGGCGTCCCGGCTCCCGATGGAGCCGGTCCGGCTCGCCGAGGTCGAGCCCGTCACCGGGACCTGGCACTCGCCGATGCAAGAGGACCCGTTCAACGTCCCGCTCGAGGAGAAGGTCTCGCTCGTGATGGAAGCGACCCGGCGGATGCAGTCGGTGAAGGGGCTCGCGTTCGCCGAGGGCGGGATCGACCTGTTCCGCCGTCGCACGTGCCTGGCGACGAGCGAGGGGACGGCGATCGACCAGACCACGGTGCAATCGGGCGCCGGCATCGAGGCGACCGCGACGGCCGAGGGCGAGCTCCAGCGTCGGTCGTTCCCGAACTCGTTCCGCGGGCACATCTCGGCCGCGGGGTGGGAGCACATCCAGAAGCTCGGGCTGATCGAGGAGGCCGAGCGCACCGCGACCGAGGCGGTCGAGCTCCTATCCGCGAAGGACTGCCCGAGCGAGGTCACCACGCTCGTCCTGGACTCCGGCCAGATCGAGCTCCAGATCCACGAGTCGATCGGGCACCCGGTCGAGCTCGACCGCGTGCTCGGGATGGAGGAGGCGTACGCGGGGTCGTCGTTCGTCAAACCGGACGATCGCGGTCGCCTCCGGTACGCGAGCCCGCTCGTCTCGATCACCGCGGACGCGACGCTGTCCGGCGGGCTCGGCTCGTTCGGATGGGACGACGAGGGTGTCCCGGCCCAGCGCGTGCCGATCGTCGAGGACGGCGTGTTCCAGAACTTCATCTCGAGCCGCGAGACCGCGAGCGTCCTCGGCATCTCCTCGTCCGGCGCGATGCGCGCCGACGGATGGGCGCACTACCCGCTGATCCGGATGACGAACATCTCGATCGAGCCGCGGGAGGGGTCGCTCGCCGACATCATCGGCGACACGAAGGACGGAGTGTTCATGAGCACGAACACGTCGTGGTCGATCGACGACCACCGCGTGAACTTCCAGTTCGGATGCGAGGTCGCCTGGCGCATCAAGGACGGCAAGCTCGCCGAGATGTATCGGAACCCGAACTACACGGGGATCACGACCGAGTTCTGGGGATCGTGCGACGCCGTGGGTGGCCGCGAGGACTGGACCGTGTGGGGCACGCCGAACTGCGGCAAGGGTCAGCCGGGCCAGGTCGCGCGCGTCGGGCACGGCGCGTCGCCCGCGCGGTTCCGGAACGTGCAGCTCGGGGTGAAGGGATGAGTCCTCGGGTGGCCACCAGAGCGGACCGCTGATGCCGGGGATCATCGGCCCCGACGAGGCCCGGCGCGTCGCGGACGCGGCGCTCAGCCTTCCCGGCGCCGACGGCGTCGAGGTCCTGTTCATGCACGAGTGGGGCGGCCTCACGCGGTTCGCCTCCAGCTCGATCCATCAGAGCACCCACCGTGAGGACACGGGCGTCCGCGTCCGCGTCGTGACCGGCAACCGCATCGGGGTGGCGTCGACGAACGGCTTCACGCTCGAGGGCGCACGCCGGGCCGCCGAGCACGCACTCGAGATGGCGAAGGTGGTGGCGCCCGACCCGCAGTTCCCGGGGCTCGCGCCGGCCGCGGAGGTCCCGCAGGTCGACCTCTACGACGAGGCCACGGCTTCGGCGACGCCGGCGTCCCGGGCCGAAGGGGTCGCCGACCTCGTGGGGCAGTGCCCCGACGGGTTCACGGCTGCTGGGGCGTTCGAGACGATCGCGAGCGAGGTAGCGGTCGCGAACACCGAGGGCCAGTTCTGCTGGGCGCCCTCCACGATGGCCTCCATCACGACGGTGGTGAGCGGCGGCGACGGCGGTCACGGGTTCGCCGAGGTCTTCGAGCCCGCGACGTCGGACGTCGATCCCGTCGCGATCGGGACGCGAGCCGCGACGAAGGCCGTCGACTCGCAGTCCCCGCGGGACATCGAGGCGGGACGGTACGCCGTCGTGCTCGAGCCCGCGGCCGTCTCCACGCTCGTCGGGTTCCTCGCCTGGATCGGGTTCGGCGGGCGCTCCCTCGCCGAGGGGCGTTCGTGCTTCTCGGGCAAGGACGGGAAGCAGGTGGCCGCGCCCTCGGTCTCGATCTACGACGACGCGATGGCGCGTGGCACGCTCGGGCTGCCGTTCGACTTCGAGGGCGTCCCGCGGACCCACGTGGACCTGATCGACGACGGCGTCTTCCGGCGAGGCGTGTACGACCTTCGGACCGCGAAGCAGGCGGGGGTCGAGACGACCGGTCACGCGCTCCCGCCGCCGAACCCGGAGGGTCCGTTCCCGCTCAACCTGTTCATGGCGCCGGGCAGCTCGAGCGTCGAGGAGATGGTCGCCGCGACCGAGCGCGGGCTGCTCGTCACGAGGTTCCACTACACGAACGTGGTCCACCCGATCGAGTCGACGATCACGGGGATGACCCGCGACGGCACGTTCCTGATCGAGGACGGCGAGATCGCGCACCCGGTGAAGAACCTCCGGTTCACGCAGTCGATCGTCGAGGCGCTCATGGGGACCGACATGATCGGGCGCGACACCGAGCTCGCGAGCGAGTTCTTCTTCTCCGCGAGCCGCGTACCGGCCCTCAAGGTCTCCTCGTTCAACTTCAGCGGTCGCTCGGACCACTAGGTCCGGTCAGTCCCGGTCGGCAGGTCCCCCGCGGCTCGTCCTATATGGGGACCGGGTCCACCATGTGGAACAGCCCCTCGAGCGACCGGTCCGTCATGGCGATCCGGCTCCACACCGGCGCCCGGCGTCCACCCGCCGTCAACACCCCCCCGGGTCGGCCGCGCCCGCCGGAGGGATAGACTGGGTGTCCCCTTCCCTCGACGGAGGTACCGACGATGCAGGTCAGGGACATCATGCACGCCGACGTGAAGACCGCTGCGCCCGATGATTCGTTCGAACGGGTGGCCACCGTGCTCCGGGAACACGGCATCTCC